>CAZZKZ010000203.1:0-1931 GCA_964654915.1 Hadarchaeota archaeon (SeqCode) | reverse complement strand
GGGCAGCACCCCCGCTGACGGCACCCCGACGCCCGGCGGGCGCCCCAGCCTCGAGAAGACCTCGCCGCCCCCCCTCGCCGAGAAAAGCACGACCGACAGGTAGATGAGGACGGTCACAAGCTCGACCGCCATCCTTTCACTTCCTGGCTCCCTCCGGGGCGACTACCTGATAAGCCTGTATAGCTCCACTATGTTCCTCAGACATATCATTCCGACCAGCTTCCCCCTTTCCACGACCGGTATGTGCCTGAGCTTGTGCGCCGTCATGATCTCGAGAACCTCCTGGATGCTCGCGTTAGGCCCCACGGTCACCGGATCCTTCGTCATTATTTCACCAACGGTGGTCGCCATCCTCTTCCTCAGCTTTCTCACAACATCGGGGCCGACAGTGGCCCGTCTGGTCGGCACGTGAAGCAGATGGAGCACATCGCTTTCCGTGACTATTCCCACGAGCCTGTTTTCCCTGTCGACGACCGGGAAGCACCCCTCTATCTGGGAGAGCATGCGATCTATGAGGTCGTCTATAGTCGTTTCCGGGGTGACCTTCTCCGGCCTGGCGTTCATCATGTCCCTGACCCTGATCATGCCGAGCTGGACGGGGCTTACAGGTCTCCTCACCGGGTCACCCCCTCAACCAAGCCTTCAGTCAGCCCGGCTTATTAAACCCCCGTCATCCGGACTTCCGGAGGGAATCCCCGAGCTTTCCCCCGATTCCCCTCCTGAATCCGCCGAAGAGCTCGCGCAGGAAAATCTTTCCCCTGCCAACCGAGAGAAGCGCGCACTCCAGAAGGGAAATGAGGAAGGCCGGCAGCAGGAACACGTCCCCTCCGTTCTTCCTCACGAAGTAGGCCTTGTGACTCCAGTAGTAAGTCAGCCACCTCCGGTAGTCCGGCTCCCTGCACCCCCCGGCCTCCGGCGGCAAATGCCTCACGGAGTACGTCGACACATAGTAGAGCCTCTCCCCGGTCCGCCTGAGCCTGAACGAAAAGTCGCAGTCCTCCAGATACGCGTTCCCCTCCCCCAGCCTCTCGTCGAACTTCACAACCTCCAGGCACTCCCTCCTGACAACGAAGCACGCCCCTGGCAGGTGGGAGACCTCGACTATCCCTCCGAGCTCGAACCCGAAGCCACCGAGGATGAGACCGAGCGGCAGAATGACCTTCCCCGGCAGGAGCCTCTCGACCACCTTCCCTCCGGCCCCCTCCACCCTGAAGCAGAAGTTCCCGAGGCCGGCGAACCGCCTGCAGGTCCTCAGAAAGTCCCGGCCCAACCTCAGGTCGTCATCCAGAAAAATCAGGAACCTCCCCCTGGCCCTCTCAACCCCGGCGTTTCTCGCCCCGGGGAGCCCCAGCCTCCTCTCGGAGAAGACCGGCACGATCTCCAGAACGCCCCTCCCCGCGTGCTCCTCTATGACCCTCCTCACCTCCTCGTCCGGCTCCTCCGTGACGATTATGACCTCGACCTCCTCCCTCAGGTTCTCAAAGTCCTGCCCCTCCAGATCAGAGAGGAGCTCGTCCAGCTGCCTCGCCCTCCTGTACGTCGGGATTATCACCGAGAACGTCTTAGAAAGGCCTTCCAAAATCCCACCACGTTGGCCACGTACTTCACAATCTGGGCGAAGAGGACGCCGGGGAAGTACCTCACCCCTCCCATCCTCGCCGCCCTGACCGAGACGAGCAGGAGGGGGGACATCGCCGCGATGAGGAGGACGACCCCGACCAGCGGCCAGACGAGCGTGGCCGCGACCCACCCCGCAAATGCGAACGGGGCCACGAGGGCCACCCACTTCCCCCGCCCGAGCCCCCTCCCGATCTCCTTCCCGAGCCTGAACATTATCCCCGCTCCGCAGCCGTACTCCACCTGCTGCCTCCCGAACTTCCTGAGGCTGCCCCTGTAAAAGTGCTCGAACCTCGCCCTCCCCCCCCCCCCGC
>CAZZKZ010000202.1:0-7631 GCA_964654915.1 Hadarchaeota archaeon (SeqCode) | reverse complement strand
GGGCAGTTGGGTCACCTCCAGACCCCCACCCCCCCGGTCGGGCCTATCCCCCCCCAGTAGGACCTCCGAGAGCATGGTCGGCCCGTAGCCTATTGCGACGGCGTCCTCCCCCTCCGCAACGACCGTGCCCTTCCCGACCTCCAGCCCCTCCCCACGCCACGGCACGTGCGTGCGGGGAGGGTTGTGCTCCAACCTGAGGTAGCTGGGTCCGTCGTGCTCGAAGACCAGGAACTCGAATATCCGCCTCAGCTCTTCCCCGCAGGACGGGGCGCAGAGCAGGATGTTGGGTATGCTTCTGAGGAGGGAGATATCCCTGACCCCCTGATGGGACTTTCCAGGCTTGGCCGGCAGGATCCCGGCCAGATGCCCCACATATATCACCTTGCTCTCCTCCGAGCAGTTGTTGAAGATTTGCTCGTTCGCTCTGGACGTGAGGAAGGCCGCGTACGTGTTAACAACCGGGAGCTTTCCGGCCAAGGCCAGCCCGCCGGCCATGGAGACCATGTCCTGTTCGGCTATCCCGACCTCGATGAACCTTTCCGGGTACCTGAGCTGGAACTCCCGGAGGCCGCACGACTCAGCCAGATCCGCGTCCAGCACCACGAGGTCCTCCCTCCTCGCGGCAACCTCCACAAGAACCTCCGAGAACGCCTTGAGAAGGGATTCCCCCTTCGGCCCGGGCCTCTCCCCGAGCTCCGGCTGGAAGACGGGAGGTCCCACCGGGATCCTGTACTTGGCCAGTTTCCTCCTTATCCTGCCCATTATCTCCTCCCACGCCCTCCGGTAGTCATCCCCGAAGGGCAGCCCGTCGTGCCACCTGTAGAAGCCCTTCCCGCTCTTGAGGGCCCGCGGGTGCTCCATGAAGGAGACGCCCTTCCCCTTAACCGTGTTCAGGATGATCGCCTTGGGCTTTCCCCTGATCCTCGCCAGCTTCCTGATCGTGCCCAGGATCTTCGCCGGGTCGTGCCCGTTCACCCTGATGACGTGCCACCCGAAGGCCCTCAGCTTCTTCTCGATCGGCTCGATTTCAACAACCCTCTCAACCGGCATGTCCGTCTGAACACGGTTCCTGTCCACGAGCAGGTAGAGGTTGTCAAGCCTCCAGTGGGCCGCGGACTGCATGGCCTCCCAGTTCTGCCCCTCCTGCAGCTCCCCGTCCCCCACAAGCACAAAGACGGATTTCTTAATTCTGTCCCTCTTCGCCGCCCAGGCGAAACCCTTGGCCTTCGATATTCCCATCCCCAGCGATCCCGTGTTCGCCTCAACCCCGGGCACGGATCTCTCGGCGTGCCCCTCCAGCCCGCCCAGCCTTCTGAAGGTCGCGAGCCTCTCGACCGGGAAGAAGCCGCACGAAGCGAGAACCGAGTAGAGGGCCGCGGCCGCGTGCCCCTTCGACAGGATGAAGATGTCTCTCTCCCTCATTCCTGGCTGCGACGGGTCCACCTTCATGACGGCGTGGTAGAGAACCGTGAGGACATCGGCCGCGCTGAACGATGCCCCGATGTGCCCGGACTTCGCGCACATTATTGCGTTCAGGGCGTTCAGCCTCACCATGTCGGCCATCAGAGAAAGCTTCTCCTCGAGCGGCATCCTCCGGCAGTTTTTAACCTCGTCAAAATCCGATTTTTCAAAGAACACCTTCATCCCCTAATCCCTCTTGAACTGGACGTTCTGCACCCCGCCGCTGTAATCTATGTAAATCGTCTTGAGTTCGGAGAATGTCTCGATGGCGGCGAAGCCGACCTCCCTGTGCCCGGCCCCGGAGTCCTTCATCCCGCCGAACGGGAGGTGAACCTCCGATCCGAAGGTCGGGGCGTTGACGTAGCACACGCCGGCCTCCATCCGGTCCAGCGCCTCCATGGCCTTGTTCACATCCCTTGTGAAGACGGAGGCGGAGAGGCCGTAGCTCGTGGAGTTGTGAATTTCTATCGCCTCCTCGAAGGACTCGGCCCTCATCACCGCCAGAACCGGTCCGAAGATCTCTTCCCTAGCTATCCTCATCTCCGGTCTCACATCTGTGAATATCGTTGGCTCGAAGTAGAGCCCCTTTGAGTAGATTCCCTCCGTGAGCCTCCTTCCGCCTAGAACGAGCCTCGCCCCCTCCTCTTTCCCGATCTCCACGTACCGGATGATCTTGTTCAGCTGCTCCTCGTTGTTGACCGGACCGATGACGGTGGACTCGTCCTCCGGATGACCCACCTTCAGCTTCCTCGTCTCCTCAACAAGCCTCTCCAGAAATCTGTTGTAGACGCTGGCCTGGACGATCGCCCTGCTGGTTGCCGTGCACCTCTGTCCGGCTACCGTGAACGCCCCCCTCACGACCGCATCGACGGCCATCTCTATGTCGCAGTCCTCGAGAACGATGGCGGCGTTTTTTCCTCCGAGCTCGAGCGAGACCTTGGCGAGCCTCTCCCCGCATATCGTGGCTATCCTTTTCCCTACCTCGGTCGATCCTGTGAAGGAGATGAGCCTCACCTCTCCGTTTCTGACGAGCGCCTCGCCGGCCTCTTCCCCAAGCCCGTGCACCATGTTGAAGACACCCTCGGGGAGCCCCGACTCGGCGAAGACCTCCGCCAGCTTGCTGGCCGCCATCGGCGCATTCTCCGAGGGTTTGACCACAACCGTGTTCCCGCAGATGAGCGCCGGAAAGACCTTCCAGCAGATTAGGTTGACCGGGAAGTGCCAGGGCGTGCTTATCCCGCAGACGCCGATGGGGAACCTCCTCGTCATGGCGAGTCTTTTGGGCAGCTCGGAGAAGGTGGTCTTCCCGTAGAGCCTTCTCCCCTCCCCGGCCATGAAGTCGCACATGTCTATGGCGGCCTTCATCTCTCCGGCGGCATCCCTCCTCGTCTTGCCCACATCCTTCACTATCGCATCGATCAGCTCGTCCCTCCTTTTCCTCAGCAGCTCGCCGATCTCCCTGAGGATCCTCCCCCTGACCGGTGCCGGGGTTTCGGACCACTCCCTGAAAGCCTTCCTGGCAGCATCAACGGCCGCCCCAACATCCTCCGCATCCGACCGCGGGAAAACTCCCAAGACCTCGTCGATGTTTGCGGGGTTCCTCCTCTCGAAGGTTTTTCCCGACCTCGACCCGACCCATTCTTTACCGATGAGGTTGTAGAACGTCCTCATCCCAGCTCACCAGGCCGTGTAGCCCCCGTCTATCACGATGTTGGCTCCCGTCATGTAGGACGAGGCGTCCGAGGCCAGAAAGAGAACCGCCCCGTTGTACTCGTCCTTCCTCGCCATCCTGCCGAGCGGGACCCTTGACGAGTAATTCCTGACGAACTCCGGGTCCTGCTGGTTGAAGACCCCTCCGAAGATTAGACAGTTGACCCTCACGTTCTTCCCCGCCCAGTAGGTCGCGAGGTACTTCGTGAGGTTCGAGACGGCGCCCTTGCTTATGCAGTAGGAGGCCGGCTTCACGAAAGCGCCCTGCCCCTCCCTCTTCACGTATATCCTCTGGTCGGGCGAGACCTCCCCGTATATCGAGGAGATGTTTATTATGCTTCCGCCCCCGCTTTCCGCCATCTTCGCTCCGACGACCTGCGTGCAGAGGATGGTCCCGATCACGTTCACGTCTAGGATTTTCCTGAGGAGGTCCTCCGGGTAGTTTTCGAACGTGAGCGTCCTCTCGCCGTAGGTCGGTGGGACGTCGATGGCCGCCGCGTTCACGAGGATGCTGGGTGAGCCCCACCTCCTCACGACATCGTCCAGCGCCCTCTCTATCGACGCCCTGTCGGTCACGTCGACCCCGTAGACGGCCACCCTCTCGCTTCTGAACAGCTCTCGATACTCCTCCGGAACCTCGGTCTGGAGGTCGAAGACGGCCACCTTGGCCCCGGCCCCGTGGAGGGTCTTCACGAACTCCCTTCCGAGGAGCCCCGTTCCCCCGGTCACGATGGCGACCTTCCCCTCCAGACCAAACATCCTTTCGAGCATCTCGAAATCGATTTCGGACATGCTATCAAAAAGTCCCCCAGGCCAAAAATAAGGCTTTTCGTTTCATCGGTTCGGGTTGTTGTTGGGACGGGACTGGCTGGTCTGAGGCTTGGAAAAACCGTTTCACTCGAAAACTATCGTCTTGTTCTCGTAGACGAGCAGCCTCCTCTCGCAGTAGAGCCTGACCGACTCGCTCAGAATCATCTTCTCTAGGTCCTCGCTCTTCCTGATGATGTCGGCGAGGCTGTCCTTGTGGGATATCCTGACGACCTCCTGGTAAACGATGGGCCCCTCGTCTATCTCCTCGTTCACGAAGTGGACCGTGGCCCCGATCAGCTTGACGCCCCTCCTGTATGCCTGCGTGAACGGGTCCTTGCCCGGGAAGGCGGGAAGGAAAGACGGGTGGACGCTCAGTATCCTGTTCCTGAACTCGCTGACGAAGAGCGGGGAGAGGATCTTCCCGTAGCGCGCCAGGACGACGAGCTCCACCCCCTCCCTCTTGAGGAGATCTATCTGCCTCCTCTCCCCCTCCTCCCTCCTGGCCGGATCGACCGGAATGTGGTGGAAGGGGATCCCGAACATGCTGGCAACCACCTCCGCATCTGGCTTGTCTCCTATTACAAGCGGGATCTCGCATCTTATCCTCCCCTCCCTCCACTTCGCGAGCAGGTCGTAGAGGCAGTGGAGCTGCTTGGAGACCATTATGGCTACCCTTGGCCTCTCGGAGGTGAAGTGGATGCTCCAGTCCGCTTTGATGGAGGATGCGAGGGTTTTGAAGGCCTCCCCGATCCGGTTTCTCTCGATTTTGAAACTGTCGAGGGTCCACTCGACCCTGGCGAAGTATCTCTTGAATTCCTCGTCGACGTGCTGGTCGAAGTGGATTATGTTTCCATCGTTCTGCCAGATGAAGTTGGCTATCCTAGCGTTTATCCCGGGGGCATCCGGGCAGGAAAGCAGCAGGATGGCGTTTTCCATCGCCAGAAACTTGCTCCAAACCTTTTTAAAATTTCAGCAACATTCTCATTTTGAATGAGGGAAATCAAGGAGGTCAGGATAGGCAGCAAATGGGTCGGTGACGATCATCCGTGCTACATAGTCGCGGAGATAGGGAATAACCACAACGGGGAGCTGGAGATAGCCAAGAGACTGATAGAGGCGGCGGTCGAGTGCGGGGCCGACGCTGTCAAGTTCCAGAAGAGGGACATCGACTCCCTGATGACAAGCGAGCTGAAGAACATGCCGTATGAGAAGTACGACTCGTTCGGGTCGACCTACGGCGAGCACAGGCAGAGGCTCGAACTTTCTGATGAGAGCTGGAGGAGGCTCTTCAACTTTGCGAAGAAACTCGGGATAGACTTCTACGCCACACCGTTCGACTTCAAGAGCGCGGATTTCCTGGAGGAGCTGGGTGTCCCCTGCTTCAAGATAGCCTCCTTCGATGTGACGAATCTTCCACTCATAGACTACGTGTGCAAAAAGGGGAAGCCAGTCATCCTCTCGACCGGCATGTGCACCTGGGAGGAACTAGACGAGGCCGTGGACGTCATAAGGAGGAACGGGAACGACTTCGTGCTCCTCCACTGCGTTTCCGCCTATCCCCACGACAACGAGCTCTCAAACCTCAGGATGATACAGAAACTGAAGGAGAGGTACAGGGTGCCGGTTGGCTACTCCGGACATGAAAAGTCCGGCTTCGTCATCTCGCTTGGGGCTAGGATGATGGGGGCCTGCATGATAGAGAGGCACTTCACGCTCGACAGGACGATGAAGGGGCCGGACCACGCGGCATCCCTCGAGCCGAAGGGGCTGGCCGAACTCGTGAGGAACATCCGCAAGCTCGAGCAGGCTTTTGGAAACGGGGAGAAGGAGATTCTGGACATAGAGATGCCGATCAGGCTGAAGATGGCTAAGAGCATAGTGACGACGCGCCACATAAGGGCCGGGGAGGTCATACGCAGGGAGGACCTCACCGTGAAGTGTCCCGGGACGGGGCTGAAGCCGAAGTACATAGACGCTCTCGTCGGGAAGGTCGCCAAGCGGGATCTGCCGGCCGACACCGTGGTTCCGCCCGAGGCCCTCAGCTGGTAGGCTTCTTCGCTCCGTAGATGATGTCGCAGATTTCGCGGACGGCTCCCCTCCCTCCCGGATTTCTTGTGACGTAGTCCGCCTCCTTCAGGACGTCCGGGTGGCAGTCCCTCACGGCAACGGCCAGGCCGGCGAACCTCATGCACTCTATGTCGGGCGTATCGTTTCCGACGAAGCAGACCTGCTCCGGTTCTATTCCCTCCCTCTCCAGGATATGTTTGAGCGCGGAGAGCTTGTCCTTCACTCCGGCGAGGCATTCTATCCCGAGCTTCTCGCATCTCCTCACGACGACGGGGTTCGGCTCGCGGCTTATGACAACCGCCCTGACGCCGACCTCGGTCAGCCTCTGGAGGCCTATCCCGTCGGATCTCCAGCAGCAGACCATCTCCCTCCCGTCCTGGTCGACGTAGACCCTGTTGTCCGTGAAGACGCCGTCGAAGTCGAAGGCGACCAGCCTTATTCTCCTCAGCCTCTCCCGGCCAGGCTTCCTCATCAGAAAAAAATTCTCCCGGATTCCTAAAAAGCGGGGGCTCAGGGCCACAGGATACCGAGTCCCCCGGCCTTCAGCAGGGACTCCAGGAAGTAGTAGTCGCCCCACACGAGGCTCTCCCCGACCCCGATTCCCTTCGGGAAGTCAAAGCATCCGCCGGCGAGGATCCCGTCCCAGTCCCGTCCGGCGAGGTAGTTCGCGCGCAGGGAGTCGAGAATGTTTCCGGCGACAATCCTGAACCTGTCCTCGCGGCTCACCCTGTGGAGCGCCATAAGCCCGGAGCAGGCTATCGCGGCCGCCGAGCTGTCCCTCGGGACGTTCGGGATGTTTGGGTCGTCAAGGTCCCAGTAGGGTACGAGGTCGTCGGGCAGACTTCTGATGAAGGTGTCCGCGAGCCCCTTTGCAATGTCTAGGAAGGCGTTGCTCCCCGTGGCGTGGTGGGCGAGGGTGAAGCCGTAGATGCACCAAGCCATCCCCCTGGTCCAGCGCGAGTCGTGACGGTACCCGTGGAGCGTGATCTTTCTGACGATTTCACCGGTTTCCAAGTCGATGTCCGCGGCCTGGATTTTCGGCCCGTCTTTCCCGATGAGGACCTCGGCGGTTCTGACCGAGTGCAGGAACGCGGCGTTGCGGAACTCATCCCTCCCTGTTTCAGCGTGGGCCCACCAGAGCAGGGCGAGGTCCATCATGACGTCTATGCAGGTTCTCCCGAGCCTCCTACCATCCGCCTGGACCTCCTGACAGATGAAGCCGGACTTGCCGTGCGATAGGCCGGCCATCGTCTCCGCGGCCTCCAGCGCGACCCTCCTGAGGTTTTCGTCGCCGGTTATCCTGTGGCCGAGAACGAAGGAGGGGTAGAACAGGAATCCTAGGTCGAACATCCTGTCTTTCTTCCTCCGCTCCAGCAGGGGCAGCCACCTCTGGGCCAGTCTGGCGAACCTTTCCTCTCCAGTCATCAGGTGCGTGAGCCAGAGGACGCCGACCCAGAATCCGCCCGTCCAGCCGCCGTCCGGGGTCGTTCTCCCTCTGCCGTTCTCGGGGGGGGGGGGGAATCCGCTCCCCCGCCCACCCGGCGTCCGCTCTACGCGGTCCCGCGCCACGGCAGCGCACCAAC
>CAZZKZ010000201.1:0-4424 GCA_964654915.1 Hadarchaeota archaeon (SeqCode) | reverse complement strand
GGACGCCCCGTGGTGCGATGTCCCCCTCATCAAGGGAACCAACGGCCTCCTGCTCACAAGCTCCCGGGCGGAGGTGTCCAGGCCCGCCAGATGGAGGGGTCTACTCGATCACGGGGGGCCCACAGCCGGCCAGCCGCGGGCGCACCAGCCCCCCTCGTCGCAGCTCATGGCGCTGGCCTCCCTGCACCTGTCAAACATCCGCTTCTTCGAGTAGGACGCGAGGAGCGCCGGCATGAGCCCCATGGGGCACGCGTCCACGCAGCGGCCGCACCTTATGCAGTCCCGCTCCTCCTCCGCCCGGGACCTCGTGAGCAGGATGCAGTTGGTTCCCTTGATGAGGGGGACATCGCACCACTGGGCCACCCCCATCATCGGCCCGCCCGCTATCACCATGTCGGGACTCCCCGCCGCCCCGCCGCACTCCTCCACGAGGGCCGAGAACATCGTCCCGATTCTGGCGAGCAGGTTCTTCGGATTCCGCACCTCGCCGGTCACCGTCACCACCCGATCGATGAGCGGTCTGCCGTCCAGAACGGCGTCGGCCACGGCCTTGGCAGTCGCAACGTTGTTGACCACCACCCCGACGTCGAACGGAAGACCGCCCGCCGGAACCTCCCTCCCGGTCAGGGCTTTGATGAGGTGTCTTTCGTCGCCCTGCGGGTACCTCGCCGGGAGGAGAGCGACGGTTATCCTGCCGTCCTCAAACTCCCTCATCCTTTCTGCCGCGTCCCTCTTGTCGTCCTCGATGGCGATCACCGCCCTCTCCGCCCCGCAAACCCTCATCATTATCCTCACGCCCTCGACCACCCTCTCCGCCTGCTCGACCATCAGCCGGTGGTCGGAGGTGATGAAGGGCTCCCCCTCGCACCCGTTGATTATGAGTGTGTCGACCCTCTTGGGCGGATTGAGCTTGACGTGCGTGGGAAAGGCGGCTCCACCCAGCCCCACCACGCCGGCTTCCCTTATCCTCGCTAGGATTTCCTCCCTGGAAGATTTTTCAGGGTCTATTCCCACCATCTCCATCCACTCGTCTGCTCCGTCGCTCTCGATGACCACACTCGGGACTTCCTCCCCGGTGGGGATTGGGCTGGGCCTGATGTCGACGACGGTGCCGGAGACCGGTGAGTGGACTGGCGCCGAGAGCTGAGCGGGGGAGTCCCCTATCTTCTGGCCAGTCCTCACACGGTCACCCTTTCCTACAAGGGGCTCGCATATGGCCCCGACATGCTGCTTGAGCGGGACAACTGTGGTTGCCGGCGGTTTTGCCCTTTCAATAGGAATGTTGGCCGTTGGTTTGAGGTGCGGGAGCCTGACACCTCCCCTGAACCTCTTGAACACGGTTTCACCTTCTGTTAAACGGAAAGGTGGCTGCTCTATATAAGCAATCGCAGGACTATTTCTGTCAGATATGGCGGAGATATCAGATTACATGCTGGTTTCGACGGCCCTAATACTGATAGTGTCGTTTGCCTTTCTCTCTGTCATGGTCACGATCCCTGAGGTTTACATCGAGAGGGCGTCGCTTGAGGTGAGTCCGGAAAACGACGCGGTCATTGTTTTTGTTCCGCTTTCGATCTCGGGCAAACGGGAAAATGTGGAGAATTGGACCTGGGGTCTAATCAGGGACGGAAAGAAGATAGCTTGGCGCGAAGAAAACACACTTCTCACCGAAAATGCTCCGGTCACGATAATGTGCGGCACAAAGGTTGAGAACGGCGATATCCTGAAGATATGGTACGGCGGGCTCCCGATATTCGAGAACAGGATTGGCGGGTGATGAACACCCATGGATATTCCGCTGGTTATCGCTATTCTCTTCACGTCGGCGGCCGCCCTCACGGACCTCAGGGGCAGGATAATACCGAACTGGCTGACTTACCCGATGATCTCGACTGGTATCATCTACCACGCGGCAGCCGGAGCTGCCTCGGGCGACATGCTGGAAATGCTGTCCGGGGCGGCCGGGGCCCTCACGGCCTTCCTTCTGGGCTTCGCCCTTTATCTGGTCGGAGGGTGGGCTGGGGGCGACGTCAAGCTGTTCACGGGGATAGGGGCCATCCTACCGGCGGTCAGGGGAGCCCCCTACCCATTCTTCATCTCTGTTCTCTTCAACTCGGTGATTTTGACGCTTTTACTCCTTTCCGCAGTGTTTCTTTTAAGGATGAGGAGGGGGGACGGGATTCTCTACCAGACAGTAGCCGTGAAGGACCTAGAGGAGGGAATGATCCCGGCGGATCCCGTAGCTGTGGATGGAAAAATCTACGCCAACCCGAGGAGGGCCGCCGGACTCACGAAGGAGGAGGTCAGAGAGCTCAAAAGGCTGGCGGCGGAGGGCAGGATCCCGGATAAGCTGAGGGTGAAGGTGGGGATTCCTTTTGCACCCGTTATGCTGGCGGGTCTCGTCCTGGCCGCTTTGTTCGGAGACCTTTACTGGGCTTTAATTTTGCGTTTTCTTTAAAATTCGTAAGGCTTTTACCGAGAGCGGACATAGAAACAATCAGGGCTAGGCTTGCCGAGAGGTAAGTCCAATCTGATTCTAGTTGCGGTGCTCTTAGGCCTCCTCCTGCTTTCAGTGGCGGGTCCGTCTCTGGCCGAATGGGATGTCGGAAGGGGCGGACCAACAAGGACGGGCAGGTCGGAGACCAGACCCTTTGTGAGGGCGAACGTTCTCGAGTCTTGGATAGAAAACGGTCTGGGGGGGAACCATCTCGGCTCCCCCGTCGTCGCCGAGCTGAACGGGCGGAAGGTCATCTTTGTTGGCTCCAGGGACAACAACCTCTACGCTATAAACTCGGACGGTTCATCCAGGTGGGTCTATGAGACGGGCGGAGCCGTGTATTCCACCCCAGCGGTTGGTGACATAAATGGAGACGGTAAACTCGAGGTCGTCTTCAGCTCGCTGGATGGATGGCTTTACGCAGTCAGCGCGGAGAACGGTGCCCTCGTCTGGAAGTTCAACATGGGGAAGGCCTCCCAGGCGGCCCCGCTCATTTACGATGTTGACGGCGATGGAAAGAATGAGGTTGTCTTCAACCTGGGCTATCCCTCGACGATCTTCGAGCTGAGGCCGTACGTGTATGCCCTGAGAGGTGACAACGGTGCGGTTCTCTGGACGATCTCGATAGACGGGAACGTCTTCTCGGCCCCGAGCGCGGCCGACGTGGACAACGATGGAAAGGTGGAGGTCGTCTTCGGCTCGGTGAACGGCAGGGTCTACGTCGTCAGGGGGGAGAACGGAGGGATCAAGTGGAACAGGCAGGTCGGCAGAATATACTCGACCGTGCCGATAGCCGACCTGAACGGTGACGGCCAGCTCGACCTCATCGTCTGCACTTGGGACAACGGGGTCCACGCCCTGAGGGCGAGTGACGGGCAGCCCCTTTGGTGGGTTTCCTCCATACCGTACGTCCAGACGGACCCGGCGGTGGGGGACGTTGACGGCGACGGAGTCCCTGAGGTTTTCGTTGCCTCGAGGAACGGCAGGCTCTACTGCCTGCGGGGCTCCGACGGCTCGATCCTCTGGAGCTTCGGAACCACGAACGAGATTCTCTCGTCTCCGACCCTAGCTGACATAGACGGCGACGGTGTTCTGGATGTTCTTTTCGGAACGGACTCGGCTTCAATCGAGAGGAGGGAGGGTGACAACGCGAGGGTCTACGCTCTGAGCGGCAAAAGCAGGTCTCTTATCTGGATGTATGAAAGGCCCGGCAACATAAGGTCGGAGATAGTCGTAGCAGACCTCGACTACAATGGATGGCCGGAGATCCTGACGACGGGCTATCTTGACAGTCGGGTCACGGTATTCAGAACAGTGACAGTCCTGCTGGAGGAGAGGCAGGAGGAGCTGGAGAACGTCATCCCCGGGTGGCGCGAGAACACGGTCATGAGCATGTCGGAGAACTGGGTCCTCTTCAGGGGACAGGAGGTGAGGCTGATTCAGGTCGGGGGCTACTGGGAGAACACGGGGCAGGCAACAACGTTCTCCGGCGGGTACGGGGAGGCCGTGGTCGGAACGGACAGGCACCTCTACATCGCAAGGTGCTATGCGGCGGGTTACCCGGCCTACTTCGTGAGGTACAACCCGGAGAACGGGTGGTTTGAGGAGCTGGCGAGACCCCCGGATGGAACCTTCCGCTCCGGAACCGTCTTGGCATGGGACAACGGGGATAACATATATGCTCTGGCCGGAGGCAGGACGGATGACAACAGATACGAGTTCTGGTGCTACAGCATCTCGAGGAACGAGTGGAAGAGGCTTGCCGACACCCCCTACGTGAACCCGGTCGGGTCGTACGATAACTACGCCGGACAGGGGGCGGGCGATGCCCTAACATGGGTTCCGGGATGGGTTCTCGGGGTCCACGACGACAACTATTTGTACGCTTTTCTGGGGAAGCAGGCCAGACCCGGCGGGTACTACAGGG
>CAZZKZ010000200.1:0-17065 GCA_964654915.1 Hadarchaeota archaeon (SeqCode) | reverse complement strand
CCACGGCATCAGGTGCGCGCTGGATGATTTTGAGCGCTCGCATGGTATTCCCGGTTGGCGGCTGAAGGGGGAGCGGTGATGGCGAACGTTTGCCACCTCACAGGCCGCATGAACCGGCGGGGAAGAAAAACAGATAAATCCCCGTGGGACAGATTTTTTCTGGTAGGCTTGGCGAGCGTAACCCTCGAGAAGGTAACCAAGAGGTTCGGGCAGGTCACGGCCGTCGACAGCGTCTCCCTGAAGATAAAGGACGGTGAGCTGGTGGTTCTGGTCGGCCCCTCCGGCTGCGGTAAGACGACCCTGATAAGGATGATAGCCGGGCTGGAGACGCCCGACGAGGGTAAAATCTACCTGGACGACGTCGTCGTGAACGACATGCCGCCGAAGGACCGCAACGTCGCCATGGTCTTCCAGGACTACGCCCTCTACCCGCACATGACGGTCTTCGAGAACATGGCCTTCGCCCTCAGGAACTTTGGCTACCAGGAGACGGAGATAAGGAAGAGGATAAAGGAGGCGGCTAGGCTGCTTGGGATCGAAAGCTTCCTCGACAGGAAGCCGGCGCAGCTCTCAGGGGGTCAGAGGCAGAGGGTCGCCCTCGGCAGGGCGATAGTGAGGGAGCCGAAGGTCTTCCTCTGGGACGAGCCGCTCTCCAATCTCGATGCAAAGATGAGGGTAACGATGAGGGCCGAGCTCAGAAAGCTGCAGAAGGAGCTGAAGATAACGACCATCCACGTCACGCACGACCAGCTCGAGGCCATGACAATGGCTGACAGGGTGATAATCATGCGGGCCGGAAAGGTGGAGCAAGTGGGGAAGCCGGAGGAGGTCTATGACTTTCCGGCAAACACTTTCGTGGCCGGATTCATAGGAACCCCGCCCATAAATCTCTTCAGGGCCTCGGTTGTCGGGAGAAAGGGTTCCTTGGTTCTGGACGCTGGGGAGTTCTCGATCACCCTGCCGGCCGAAATCGCCAGGGCCGTCAGAAAGGCAGGATGCTCGGAGGTGATTGTCGGCGTCAGGCCGGAGGATGTTCTGCTTACGGAGGGCAGGCAGAAGAATGCCTTGGAGATGCGAATTGACCTGGTCGAGCCCGTGGGATCCGAGGACTTTTTGTACATGAGCACCGGAGCGATCAGGTTTGTCGCGAAGGTCCCGCCGAAGGCGGGGCTTGCAGCTGGGAAGAAAGTCTTCGTGACCTTCAGAATGGAGCGAGTCCACATCTTTGACGGAAAAACCGAAAGGGCGATCGTCTAAATCACGTTATTACGTTCCGAAGCCCGGCCTCCCTCACATATTCAAGCGCCTTATCCATTTCTTCTGAAGTGATCCGGCGGTTGATGTCCTCGAACTCGGAGGCGCGGTACTCTGGCCTGTACTGGTCCATTATATTCACCCTGACCTCCCTTCCCAGATTTTCCGAAATCCACGTCAGCACCTTCCGGGTGCAGCACTCCAGATGATTCGGCATCACCAAGTGTCTGATTATAAGCTCGGCGTCCGAGGCCGCTAGCAGGTGATTTCTGGAAACGACCTCAAAGTAATTCTTAACGAGAGACAGTCTCTCCGCACATCTGTCGTTCCCGTATTTGAAGTCCGTCAGATAGATGTCCTGCGTGCCGGCCAGAAGCTCCATGGCCTCCCGCGTCAGATACATGTTAGAGTTCCAGACGCTGGGGATGTTCACCCTGCAGAGGATAAGCGCCTCGAGAACCGCATGCAGATTCGGCGTCGGATCCCCGCCGACCCAGTTCACGTTTCTTGCGCCCGCCCTCTTCGCATTCTCAGCTAACCTAGCCAAGATTTTCGGATCTGCCACCGCACCCTCCTCCGGGAACTGCGAGATGTCCCAGTTCTGACAGAACCGGCACTTGAAGGTGCAGCCCGCGAAAAAAATCGTGTAGCTGGGCACCAGCTCCGGCTCCTCCCCGTAATGCATGAACTCGGATGCCACCCTCGGCTTCTCGCCGACACCGCAGACCCCCTTCTGTCCGGCTGTTCTGTCCACACCGCACCTCCTCTCGCAGAACCTGCACTTCCTAAGCATGCGTCTGGCGAGCTCCACTTTCAGCTCTAGGAGGGAGAATTCGGGTGTTTTCAGTTCATCAAGCTTCAACTTTCCACCGTCAATTTTCCGAAGGGTTGTCCGAAAGGTCTCCATTGCTCTTCCGTGCGCCGCCCAGAGTTCCTCCTCGCTGTCCGATCTGCTGGCTGGGACCCCTATTTTTCTGCATACATGGAACCTTGCGGGCAGCTTGTCCTCCATCACGGAGAAGTATCTTGACAGGGCCCTTCTGGCCAGAGGGTCGGAAAGAACCCTCAGAGCATCCGGTCTAAGGGACGCCCACATCACTCACATCTCTGTGGAAGCCGGGTTATTTACTTTTTAAGGATCGCTGGGTTCTGTTTTGTGATGACGATCCGCCTGCTTGGATGCATCGTGCTTGGCATCGTCTTTCTGAGCGCCGCTTTTTTCTCACTGGGTTCCCTTATGAGGTGGAAACTGAAGAACGACTTCCTCTGCGGTGCTCGGGAGCTGTCTGACCGTATAAACACAATCGCAGATCAGGACGCCGGTAGCTCCTTCACCATGCGCATAAGTATTCCGGATGGGTGCACCCTTCTCATCGAAAACAGACTTGTAATCGCGTGCACTTGGGGGGACAATTTTTCATTCGAGGTGAGGCAGGATGTTTCCAAGACCCTGCTCCCGGAAGGGGAGTACCAGGTCATGCTGCACAAGAGAGAAAATGGGGTAGATATCCTTGTCAGCTGAGGATGAGCACTTTCCCCTCGCTGTCATCTTCATGGTCATGTCTGCGCTTCTGGTCGGAGTGGTGCTGATGACCGTCTATGACAGACAGGTAAGCGCAAGAGTCGAGGATGAGGCATCTTCGCTGATCTCAGGCCTTTCCAGAGCAGCCTTTCAGTCATTCTCAACCGGAGCCATGAGTTTCATCGAACTCCCTCGGAGCGTCGGCGGCAGCGGCTATGTCATCGAGGTTGTGGATAACAGATGCATCGTGCTCAGAATCACCGACGGCCCCCTGAGGGAGAGAAAGTTCGTTTCCGCGTTCACCTTTCCCTTGGTCCCCCAATCACGGACATTCTACCCCGGGCAGAGTGTTTTCTTTCTTAGAACGGGGGATACGCTGACCGTGAACCAATCACGGATCGAGCGGAGCGATAACCTCCTCAGGCCACAGGTCTATGAATCACCTCCCAACTTTTACTGGTTTGCGAAAAATAATCCGGTGGAAGCCTCGGGTGTGCTGGCTGTTTTCTTCGGCTCCGGCGCGGACATCGCGGGCTACGGGTGGATAAACGGAAACATCCTCGTGGTTGAAACGTCCGAGAACTGGTTTTTCAGGGTGGATTTTGAGAACGAGCCGTGCAAAAAGGAAGGATGGAATATCGTCTCGATCGAGTCCGTCAGTAGGATCGAGGAGGTCACCGCCGCCAGAATCACCGACACCTGCCCCTCCGTGAGGGAGGCTGCGGAACTCGGGTGGCTTGTCCCTCCCGAGCAGGCCTTCGCCAGCCTGCGCTCGAGAACATGGATGGACTCCGACGGTCTAGTGCGGGTGCCGCCAGAGGTAAGCATAGTCATGGCATGTGTTTCATCCGGCTTCGGAAAATATCCGGCCTGGCAGATCTCCTTCGAGAACAGGGTAGTTCTTTTCAGGGCCGTCCTGTGGTGGTATGAAGACAACGATCCGGGTTTTCTTTTCCAGTCGCTTCCGGGGATGTACCCCGTGGAATAACCAAAAAATTCACCTTGCCGCCTCGCGCAGGATGAGATCCAAGTTTGGCAGGATCAGGCGAAGCGCGATTCTCACAGCATCTGGTGTTCCGGGCAGGCAGAAAACAGGCTTCCTGCCCACCAGACCTGCCGATGTCCTGCTCAGGAGAGCCGGGAAACCAACCTTCTCCTGTCCGAGCCTTCTCAGGGCCTCCCCTATGCCCGGCATCGGCTTTAAATACATCCTTTCAACGGTTTCAACCGTCACATCCCGCTCAGATATACCTGTTCCACCGGTTATCAGAACCCCTGCCGTCTGATGGTCCTTGAGGAGTCTAAGCAGACTTCTCCTGATGACTCTCGGGTCGTTCGGGACAATTTCCCGCACCGTTTCGTAACCGGTCTTCCTCAGCTCCCGCTCGATTATCTTTCCGGAAATGTCGGTGTCTCTACCCTCCCTCGCATCATCCGCCTTTGTATCGCTGACAACCAGAACTCCGATGCGCCATGCTTTCTTGGATTTCCCGGAGATGTCCATCACACCATCATCAGAGGATTTTCAAAAAGAAATAACTAACCCTCAGTAGTACATCGGATTGTGCGTGAAGTCTTCCATGGAACTCCAGACGCTGCTTTTACCGATTTTTGTTCTCCTGACCCTGCCGCAGCTTTCTAGATCCTTCAGCACGCTGTTGACCTCCCGCACCTTCCAGTTAAGAATCCTCGCGATATCGTTGCTCTTCAGCAGGCCGTACCTTCTCAGGAGGAACTCGACTATCTCGTACCTTGCCCTTGCCATCCAGTCCTCATCTTCCTCGTAGTCCTCCTCCTCTTCCATGTACACGAACTCTATACCTACCACCAAGAGTAAACAAGTACCGGGAGGGTTTTAAAATTTGCTCTCAACTCGTCATTTTGTACATGCGCATTCGCCCAATCTTAAAATGCCAAGAAAGCAATAGATGGTCCTGATGATCTGTGGCATAGATGAGGCCGGAAGGGGCCCCGTGATCGGCCCGATGGTAATCTGCGGAATTCTGATAGGGAAGGAAGATATCGAGCGGCTAAGGAAGCTCGGGGTCAAGGACTCCAAGCTTCTGTCGCCTTCGAGAAGAGAAATGCTTGAAAGGCTAATAAAGGGGGTTGCGCGGAGGTACGAGTTCGTCAGAATATCGCCCGAGGAGATAGACAGGGAGAGGGAGAGGCGGAGTCTCAACGATTTCGAGGCGGAGAAATTCGGCTATTTGATCAGCAGACTGAAGCCATCCGAGGTCTACATCGACTCTGTAGATCCCAACCCGCGGAAATTCATGGATAGAATTTTTCAGTATACTGAGCACAGGCCGAAGAGGATAGTGGTCGAAAACTTTGCGGACAGAAAATACATCCCGGTGGCCGCTGCTTCCATCCTCGCCAAGGTTGAAAGAGACAGGCTCGTGGACGAGCTTCGCAGGAGGTTCGGAGATTTCGGATCGGGATATCCGTCAGACCCGCGAACAATAAGTTTTCTGAGGGAATGGAAGAAAGTGCACGGCGAATTTCCGAACTTTGTCAGGAAAAGCTGGGAAACCCTTAAAAATATATGAAGGTGATGGGGACGCCGAGAAATCTCAGGGAAGCGCTGGCAGGGTTTCTGACGGACGATGAGCTGCGCGGGTTGAGAGCCTTCGACATCGTTGGCGACATCGCCATCATGAAAATCCCGGAGGAACTCGCGAGCAAGAAGCACATAATTGGCAGGGCCGTGATGCAGGTTCACAAAAATGTCAGGGTCGTTCTCAACCAGCTGGGACCGGTAGGCGGAGAGTTCAGGACAAGAACCCTGGAGGTGATTGCAGGCGAGAACAGGACAGAGACGCTCCATAGAGAGGGTGGCTGCGTTTTCAAGGTAGACCTAGCGCGGGTCTACTTCTCACCTAGGCTCAGCACGGAGCGGATGCGGATAGCGAAGCTGGTGAAACCGGGAGAAGCGGTCCTGAACATGTTCGCAGGAGTTGGGTGTTACTCGATTCTGATCGCCAAACACGCCGACCCAATGGTTGTCTACTCCGTCGACATAAATCCGGCGGCATTCGAACTCATGGTGGAGAATATCAGGTTGAACAAGGTCGGTCACAAAGTTGTGCCCATACTGGGAGATTGCAGGGGGGTCATCCGCCAATCCCTTGCTGGATCCTGCAGCAGGGTTCTGATGCCGCTGCCGGAGTTCGGGCGGGAATTTTTCCCTTTCGCCCTGCGAGCGATCGAAAAAGAGGGAGTGATCCATTTCTACGATTACGGACAGGATCCTGATCCCTTCACACCATCAGAGGAATTTGTCATGCGGACCGCCGAGAAATCTGGATTTTCCTGCGAAATACTCGAAAGGAGAAAGGTTAGATCTTACGCGCCGAGGTGTTACCACATTGTTCTGGACATCTCGGTGAGGGAACGCTGAAGACCGAACCGTGATCACTTTCCTTTTGAATCTTCCCACTCTCTTCTTAATTTCTTGGCGATCTCACCGTCAGAAACTACAAGCACGCCCCGGTAACCACACTCCAAGCACTCGTAGATCGACCAGAGCTGCGGGAGCCCCGATGCCCACCTTACCTTATCTGACCCGCATCTCGGGCAGTACAGAGTTGCGCTCATATCTGAAGGAGTTCCACCTGCGCCCCCTGTCCGGTCACCACGGCTTCAGCCGCGAATCCCTTTGAGATCGGTCCGGGGTTCACCATCACCGTGTCTCCTAGCCTGTCCACTGCCCTAGCCTCGTGTATGTGTCCGCACGCCAGCAGAATCGGCTGTCTCTCCTCCACCACCTGACGAATGCTTTTGCTTCCGACGTGGGTGCCGGACGGCAGTTCATCCAGCTTCGTGTCAAATGGCGGCGCGTGCGTGACAAGCACCCATCCACCTTTTACCCCTGCCAAGAGTGAGGATAGCTCTTCCAGTATCTCGGCCTCCGTGAGCTCAAACGGGGTCCTGAACGGGGTCACGTTTGAACCTCCTAGACCAACAAACGTGATTTCGCCCAGCTTGCGGCATTTGGCGTGCAGGTTCGCATTGTGCCTCTCCAGAACCGTCAGAACATCCTTCGGATCACAGTTGCCCGGGACCGAAAGAACGGGGATTTTGAAGGACTCTGCGATCGACAGTATGCTGTCTGCGACCTCCGGAGGCCCGAATTCCGTCAGGTCTCCCACCAGAATCGCGCAGTCGTATCCCCGCTCCAGAAGCTTGGACAGATTGCTCTCGGCTGTCGCCGTCCCGTGAAAGTCTGCCGCTATCAGTATCTTCAAATCTCACACACCCCAGAAGTCTCTGAACACTTCATGATAAAACGCTTACTGTTGAACCTCTTCGCCACCGCAAAACCTTCTAACATACGTGATCGTCTTTTCGGCCGCGGCAAGAAGATTTGCCGTCTCAACACCTGGAACTCCGCAGAACAGAAACACGACCTCCCGTGTTTTCTCTGTGATCTTCGTCTGCTCGGAGTCCCTGTAGGGATAGATTGCCACTACCTTTTCGTCATCGCTGACCACCGGCTCCCTGCCGCTGAGCTCAAGTTTGCCGTTCATCCCCTCGAAGATTTCTCCGGGTTTAGAGTAGCGCAGGACGAGATTTCCAGTCAGCTTCTCGCGGTCGAGGGCACTTATGGCCACACCGGTCTCTGCCGATGCCAGATTGTAGGCATCCACAAGGGTGTTTATCCTGGGGAGATCTCTGCCGAGCAGTATCCTGCGCAGCAGGGCTTCCCCCGCCGGTCTGATCTTCGTCGGATCTATCCCAAGCCTCCAGTAAAAGTTTCTGTAGCTCCGGATGACGGGTAGATCCTTGAGCCCGTCCACGGAAAACCTGCACCTCAGCTCGCGAAACTTCTCCTGCTTGAACCTCTCCAGCTCATCGTCTGAACTCCTCACCAGAACTCCGGAAAGCCCCTTGACAACCACGCATATCTCTGGGAATTCCTCCCTCACTCTGCCGTCTATCTGAAGCAGCATCAACTATCAATCCGTGTGTCTGCTTAAAAGCCGGGGTAACTGCCCGGCACTATAAGAAGAAGGACGATGGTTGTGAGTGCGAAAACCAGCGATGAAATGAGAGAAGACTTCGCAATGGACATCCACATCTCAACCCTGTCCCCCGGCGCCCTGATGTTTGATATGAACCAGGCGATTATCGCTGAAAGGGCTATCGCCGTCAAGCCCATCAGAAGCCTCAAGGCCGCCAGCTCACCGGTCTCGAGCGCCCCGATCATGAACGGGAAGCCGGAGACTCCAGCCGCGCTTGCTTGTGCAGCCAACGAGTGTTTCATCCCGGACATGAAATCCATGATCCAGACGGACATCGCACAAACCACGGGCACAAGGATGACCGAAACCATCCACAGGTTCCCGAGCACCTCGTTCATCCTCTCCCTGAACCTCTGCTCTGTTCTTCTCAGCATGTGGATGAACTCGGCCGCAACCATGCAGGCCCGCCCGGCTGCCATCTCGCTCTCTCTCCTGAGTTTGGATATCTGGGAGAGAAAGCTCTGAATTAGCGGATTCTCCCTCCTACACATCGCTCTCTCCATCTCCATCCCTCCCTTTTCCATTCTCTCCCCGGCAGCACGCAGATCTTTTGAGAGCCCGCCGCCAATCAGCTCCGAGGTCTCTATCATGGCCCTGCCGGCGGACTTCCCATCAAGCATCTTTGACCCGATCAGGTTGAGTGCGTCCTCCCAGTCTGCTATTCTTCTTCTCTCCTTCTCTCGTGCGTCGAGGAGCGGCGAGTAAAAGAGAGATCCGTATAGATAGAGACCGGCACCGGCCGCGAGGACTATCCAGAGCGTTGACAGGCTCATCGTCATAACTCCGAGGAATCCCGTTCTGAAACCAGCTAGGTAAAGGATGCCCGGGAGAGAAACGGTGACAGCTACGGCCATAATCAACAAAACTCTCAGAAAAGATCTTTTGCTTGGTCTCCCTCCGCCACTGACAAGCAGAATGGGATAGAGGGTGGATGGTCGGCGGCTGGTCATGTAAAGGGAGAACAGGAGAAAGATCAACACAACAACGGACATCAGGCCGGCAAAAAACCTCAGGTCCGAGAAAGAGGAACCAACCATTCCGAAAATCGGAGAAAGACCTATCGCGACCACTATCAGAATTGAACCAAAAGTCAGAAAGGCAATCGTCGGAAGGACCATTGAATTGAGTTTGGCTGAAAGCCGCTCCTCGGAAGCCTCGAGGACTCTGGATGGGGCTTTCATAACATCGGAGACTCTTGACTCCTCGTCGCCTGCTCCCGTTGAGCGGAGGATGTCAAAGAAGGCCTGCCTCACGCTCTCGTTCTTTCTGCCCCATCTGTCGGCGACATCCATGATCAAATGTCTTGTCGACTCGTATCTTCTGTGCTGGCTCATCTCGAGAAGACCCAGCCGGAGGTCCTTTGCCAGCTTTCCATTCGTTGCTTCCGCCGCCCTCGCAACAGCCCCGCGCAGGTCTGGTCTGTGGTAAAGGGAAAAGCTTAGCACGGATATCGTGATGGCCACATCCGTCTGTGCCCTTGCGGCATCTGAGGTTGCCTTTGCCTCCGGGTATATCTGGAAAGTAAAAGCTGCCAAGGATCCTGCCAGAAGACCAACCATCGGTAAGTGGAGATTTCCCAACGGGGATGGACTCATGACCCATGCTATCAGAAATGGCAGGACAGGTAAAATCATCGAAAAGAGAAATCCCGACAGCCATTCCTCTCCGCTTATGTTAATCCCCGACTCCCTCAGCTTTTCCGCCGTCTTGGGGGAGAGTCTGTATCCGGAGGTTAGCCGTCCAAAAATTCGCGCGGAGAATTTACAGAATTTTTCGAAGGCTGAAATGCTCGATTTGCTGCCCAGAGCATCTGAGATCTCTCTCAGGACCGGGAACTCCGGGGGCAGAGGTTTCAGAGTTCGGGAAGACATTTTCTCCACTTCTCGAATGCGGATATCTGGTCGCTCTCCTTCCTGAGAATGGTGAAGTACCTGGCGTATGCCTTTGTCACAAAGGGTAGCTCGAGGTATTCTGTGTTTCCGGATCTCTGGGCCGCCAGAAGCAGCGTGGACTTGACCTTCGCCTCGGCGAGAATCGAGAGCAGAAGCTCGCGTTGCTCCATCCCGAGCTTTCTGCATAGCCTCGGAATCTGCGAGCTTCCGCCGCGCTCGGGCGGAAGGAAGTCGATCTTTCTGTATGATTTCAGATCAATTCTGGACACATCCATAGAGCTCCACTGCCTGATCAGTTTCTTGGGTCCTTCCAAGAGGTTGGCCAGAACCAGCGAATCCGATCGCCGGTCATCCATAAAGATTTCGACATACTCTGGAGTGTCCTTCCATTCCTTCCCGACCTCGGATATCTCGATTACCCGGCGTATGATCCCCTGAGGTGTCTGAAACCTTGCCGTACTTACAATCACATCGATGTGTTTGAACGTCTCGCTTGGTAGGCTCATTATGTTTGATATCAGGCTGAAGGCCTCCTGCTTGTCCCTTGCGTGGAAGCTGGCGATAACCGGTTGGGTCCCCTGCCTCACGGCTGCACCCAAAACCGAACGCACCGACTCCGGAGCCCTCACCTCGGTCACAAGCCAGTAACTCTGCCCCGCCCGCAGGAAGGCCCTTATCTGCTTCTCCAGGTGGTCGGGGTTCTGAATTCTGACATCACTGATCCTGTATCCGTGAGCAAGAAAATCGTCTATGTGAAGCTCCTGCGTGTCTTGGAACGTGATTATCCTGTTCTGAAGACCGATCTCCGGGATGTAGGTCTCCACCTGCGATGTCTTCGCGGCACCAACCTCCCCTATTATGAATGCGCTGCAGCCTATCCTTAGCATGTTGGAGAGGTAGGCGCTCGCCAGCGGTGTAAGCGTCCTCCGTAAGAGGAAAAGAGGCTGTGTCCATGGTGTCCTCCTGCGCTTCCTGACCGTCATCTCCACACTCCTCGGCCATATTGCCGGGGCCCTGCTCATGAAAAGTCTCATCCCGAGTTCCGGGATCTCCGCGTCCAGCTGCGGCCTGACCTCGTCAAAAGACGTCCCAAGCCTGGAAGCCACGGCCTCTCCGAGAGCCATCATCGATGTGGTGTCCCAGTAGATCCCTGTCTCCAGTATCCCCCATCTCTCGTGCTCGACCATCACCGGTTGCATCTCGGGTGGCGCGTGGACATATATGTCGGTGATGTTGTCATCGTGGCTGAACGGCTCGAGCAGGCGGTACATCACCCAGTTCGTGATCATTCCCGAAAGCTCGTGGATCCTTGCGCTGGAGATGCCGTCGCCTTCATCCCGAAGTGAGTGGAGCAGGACCGTGTACCACTCCTCCGTGAAAATGCGTGCGCTTCCCAGCGATGCGAAATCCGCTCTTGCCGGTGGATTGTCGATCTTCACGTTGAATGCCGAATAGAGAAGCTCGAGTTCTCTGTAAGGTATTTTGAACTCGGGCAGGTCCAGCTCGTAGAAGAGAACCGGATTGTCTGTCCTCTCCCTTATCCTTACGGTTCCCCTTCCGTTTCTCAGCTCATATTCATCTATGACCTTGGAGTCTGCGGGGGGATCCAGCCACAGCCCGTCCACGAAGAAAGGTTTCCTGCACTCCTCAAACATTTCGCTGTAGGGTTTCCCGCTCACCAGTTCTAACGAGTCAAAAAGCTTTTCCATCTGCGAAAGAAGCTGCCGGAAGTTCGGAAGACACTCCTTACACCCCTTGAAGAGCTTTGTGCAGTTCTCCCCAAAATGCAGGATTTCCATATACCTGGCCGGGTCCGAGACGAGATCGCTCACCCTCTGAAGAAGATAGGTCCTTCGCCTGCGGATGCACTCCGAGCAGCCCTTCCTTTTTGCCGGTGCTCCGACATCCAGAGCCAGTCTCTTTGCCAGCGCAACCGCCCTGGCGACCCTGTAGAGCTTTTTCGACCGGTAAACCCGGGTAATCGGACCATCAAGAACAACCCAGTCAACCTCCGCCTCGTGCTGCAGGGCCTCGATCACCCTCTTCCTGCAGCCGGCATCATCGATCTTCTCGTCTCCCGTGCCTCTGAAGAAGGCCAGCCGCAATGGTCCGGAGCTTCTCACCTCCACCATTTTATCTGAAATCCATCGAGGCCGAGATTTAAACCTTCTACTTCCTGACAACGATTGAGCAATAGCGCGATGAGGGTAGCGTCATTCTCTCCTAAATCTGCGCGCAACCAAGGTTGTGACGGCTCCAGCCAGAAAGCCCCCGATGTGAGCCCAGTAAGCAACTCCTGTGGCTGCACCGGTCATCCAAGTGAGCGAAGCAGAGATGGCCTGAAGCAGGAACCAGGAGCCCAAAAACAGAACGGCGGGCACCGCCACTATCCTGACGAAGTAAAGCAGCACGATAGCTGAGTAGACCTTGGCCCATGGGTAAAGAACCATGTAGGCACCGAGAACCCCTGAAATGGCACCCGAAGCCCCGATTGCCGGAATCATGCTCCTGTCCAAGATTGAATGGATGAGTGCGGCGGTTGCTCCCCATCCAAGGTACAGAAGCAGATATCTCTCATGTCCAAAGAAGCCCTCGACGTTGTCACCGAATATCCAGAGGTACCACATGTTGAACAGTATGTGAAGAACTCCGCCATGCAGAAACATCGAAGTGAACACCTTGTGAACCCCGTGCCCGGCAAGCAGCTCGGCCGGTCTGACCCCGTATTCACCAATCAACTGGTCAAACCTTCCCGAAAGCACGGAGTACAGGAAAACCGTTACATTCAGAAAAATTAGAGATATCGTGACGACCGGTATCCTCTTTCTCGGGTTTTCATCCCTGATCGGAAACAGTGGAATCCCTCCTAGAAATCCGACCTTTCCACGCCCTGCGGAGCATGATGTGACACAGGAGATCAGGACTCCAGAACTCCGCCACATCGTCCGGGGACCGGAGCACCCTGCCTATCTGCTGTATGAAGCTCCTCTCGGCCATGTCGCGATAGTAGAGTCTGAAGGCCTCCTCACCAAGCCTCTTTCTCATTCCCTTGAGGAGCGGGTCCTCCACCTCGGGAAAGGGAAACTTGAGAACTATCACGCTTTTCATGCCCTTCAGATCAGCACCCCTGTCCATCTTCGTTGAAATCATCGTGTCGCCAAGTTTTATAACATCGGCTGAGGTGCTCTGCAGCTTTGCGCGCATCTCCTCGGGAAGGTACTTGAAGGCGTGCACCGGGATGAAGCTTGGCTTGGCAGATCTTCTCATTATCTCCTCAAGGCATCTCCAGTAATTCTGCCTGAAGGAGCACTCGGACCAGCTCTCGTGATTTACCATGGTCTCGAGACCAACGGTCCGCTGGATGAGCAGGCCAGGGAACTCCGTTTCCCCCTCGACAACGACGGGATCTATGCCGAAGACCTCGCGCATGACCTCCCTCGATTGCATGGTGGCGCTCATGAGCAGCCACTTGCAGTTCAGGCGGTCAAAGAGCCTCCGCAGAACGCTCTCCGGGTCCGGAATCAGAAAAAGAATCGAGTTTTCTCGTCTCTCACACTCCACCCCTTCCCTGTGTTCTAAAACCGCCCTGATCTTCCAGAAAATGTCATCGCCGGTTTCATCCAGCTCCTCCAAGATGGACACGAAAAGTTCGGCGAAATCTAGCGGATCCAGCCGTCCGTTTAGAGCACTTTCCCAGCTTCCTCTCAGCTCCAAGTAAACCTCCTCAAACTCGGGCTTTCCCTTGACCGCGCCCAGTAATTTCGCGATGTACTTCTCGGAGATGACGGCCTTCAGAGCGAGCGAGTCCAGCCACTCGTCGGCCTCGTCGACCACGGTTATCGGTACCCTTGGGATCCTTCCGATCTGAATTTCGGCCATCCACTTGGCGAAGTTCACGATCACGACATCGGAGTTTGCGTATGCGGCAAACTGTCTCCAGTAGGGACAGCCGCCCCTGAGGCAGACCATCCATTCGCCGCTTATCCCTGTGTAAGGAAGCTTCTCCGTGCCCCTGATCTCTCTGTCGTAGGACTTTGGAAACAGAAAACCCCAGTGCCTGCATTCTCTGAGAGCATCCAAGCGTCTCTCCCCTTCAGACTTCCTCAGGGGTCTCCTGCACGGTATGCTCCTCGACACTGCGCTCCCCTCCCACCCCCTCTCCTGCAGGTGGAGGCAGGGGAAGTTGCGCCTTCCCTTTATGACACCCAAGCTCGCTCTGGAACCGTTGCATCTCACAAAGAATTTCTCCCTCTCGTAGGCCTGCGCATATTGATCGGAGAGGACCTTTGTCGGCATGGAAACGATTCCCCTGCCGAACTCCAGCGCCGTTCTTATGCCAACCACCGACTTCCCGCTGCCAACGACCCCCTTGAAGAAGACGATGTCCGAACTCTCGAAGGCCTCCAGAATCTCAGAAATGGCGTCCTCCTGCGTCTTTCCCGATGAGTAAACCCGAGGCGCAAGCTCCCCCCTTCCGTCATGAAGACCTAGCCTTACCTTCCTCACAGAGTATCCTCCAGTGTCCCGCTATTTATGCGGAGACTTCCTGTAAGTGATTGATGCTTCATCTGGTAATAGCGGACTCCGAACTTGAGACGGTTCCGGCGGAGATTGCTGACCACAGGGTCATAAGATGGCACGCCAGGAAGAGGGGCAGAAAACCCACAGAGCTCATCCTGAACTCCAGCCTCCACCATCCTGCCATGAACAGGCTGAAAGACAGGGAGAGACGCGGCAGGCCGGACATCGTTCACTTCTGCCTTCTGACCGCTCTGGACTCCCCGCTCAACATCGAGGGTTTGATGAGGGTCTATGTTCACACGAGGAACAACAAGATAATGAGGGTGAACCCATCGGTGAATCTCCCGCGCATGTACAACAGGTTCGAGGGGCTGATGGAGCAGCTGTTTATGACCGGAGAGGTGCCTCCCGGGAAACCCCTGCTGACTTTAGAGGACGGGACCCTCGCCGGGCTGATGCGCGAGATCGGTGCCAAAAGGAGAATCGTGATGACGGAGAACGGGGAGAGAAAAACCCTTGATGAACTTTTCAGAGATATGGGAAGAGGGGAAGAGGTCTGCGTTGTGGTTGGAGGTTTTCCTCATGGAGATTTCCTGTCGAATGTTAAATCCGTCGGCACCGAATTCGTGAGCTTGTACGGCAAACCGCTTACCGCTCCGGCCGTGGTTGCGAGGGTTATTTCAGCAATCGAACGGAGACTGGGTATACTATGAGGAGGGAGGAAAAAATAGCCCTGGAAAGGATACGCAGGCTGCTGGAGCTGTCCGCGTCAGTACACGAGCAAGACCCGGCCTTGGCGAAAAGATACGTGGAGCTGGCCTGGCGTCTGAAGACGAGGTATACCCTGAGGCTCACGGCAGAGCTGAAAAGGAGGTTCTGTAGGAAGTGTCTCTCCATCTGGATCCCGGGAAAAAATGTCAGGGTAAGGATCAGGAGGGGGGTAGTGACCTGGACCTGCCTGGGCTGCGGTAAAGTCTACAGGATGCCGACAAAAGAAGATAAATAGCCCGTATAGAATTGTTAAGGGATGACATGAAGGTGGAGCAGGTAAAGGCATCCGTGATGATCGACAGGCTGAAGGAGGAGCTCAAGAAGTACAAGGAGCTGGAGCCGCCCAAGTGGAGCTTCTTTGTGAAGACCGGGGTGCATGCGGAAAGGCCACCCATTCAGCCGGATTGGTGGTACATCAGGGCCGCCTCGGTTCTCCGGAAGCTGTATCTTACTGGGCCGATCGGGGTATCCCGACTCAGAACCATGTACGGGGGAAGAAAAAACAGGGGGCGGGCCCCAGAGAGATTCAGAAAGGGAGGGGGGAAGATCATCAGGACAATTCTGCAGCAGCTCGAAAATGCAGGTCTAGCCGAAAAGGCTGACAGGAGGGGCAGGAAGATCTCCAAAAGCGGTGCAGAACTCCTAGAAAAACTGGCCGACGAGATTCTTTCAGGGGGGGCTGGCGGTGGATGAGGAGGAGCTCGAGGAGCTGAGGAGACGTAAGCTTCTAGAGATGCAGGCCAGGTTGGAGGAGCAGCAGAGGCAGGCAGAGCTGAGGAGGCAGTTTGAGATCCAGAAGAGACAGGTCCTTCAGCAGATTCTGACCCCTGAAGCCAGGAGTAGGCTAGCAAACCTGAGGACCGCCCACCCGGAGCTTGCGGAACAGCTCGAGCTCCAGCTCATACAGCTCGCGCAGACGGGCAGGATAGTTTCGCCCATAACCGATGAACAGCTCAGGACAATCCTGAGCAGAATCGCCGACAGAAGAAGGGACATTAGGATAAGGAGGCTGTGAGATGGCTAGGAACAAACCGGCTCCTCTGAAGAGAAGGCTCACCAAAGCCGCTAGGAAGACAAGGAGAGCCCCGATCTGGGTGATAATGAAAACGAGGGGGAGAATAAGATCCTCGGCCAAGCAGAGGAGCTGGAGAAGACAGAGGATAAAGCCGTAAAGGTGATCCCATGCCGGAGGAAAGGGTCTACGTCGTCCCGCTCTCGAGGGCCAAGGACGCCCCGAGGTACGCTAGGGCAAAGAGGGCGGTTAACATACTCAGGGAGTTCGTTCGGAGACACATGAAGTCGGATAAGATTGTGATAGACCCGAAGCTGAACGAGACGATCTGGGAGAGCGGGTCCAGGAAGCCTCCATCAAGAGTGAGGGTGAAGGTTGTAAAGGAAGATGACGGAACTGTCAAGGTGTTTGCAGCGGAGTAGTTTTCATGCCAGTGCGACGGATGGATATAAACCGGATTCCTTTCATAGGAGCCTTTGCCTTCTGTAACGAAAAGGTCGCCCTCTTCCCGAAAAACGTCCACCTGCATCCGGATGAGTCCAAAATCCTCGGGGTTCCGGTCATAAACACGCTAGTTTCGAGAAGCCCCCTGCTGGGTATACTGCTTGCCGGAAATTCTAATGCCGTGCTATGCTCGGACCTGTTCTTACTTGAGGAGAGCGAGAGAATTGAGGAAACCGGTGCAAAGGTATGCTATGTCCCCGGGAAACTCACGAGTTTGGGAAATCTGATACTGGCCAACGACTACGGTGCAGTGGTCAGTCCAGAATTCCCGAGCAAGACGGTAGAGATCATAAAGAATTCGCTCGGGGTCAAAGTTTCAAAAGGAACCATCGCCGGCAGGCCCTACGTTGGTTCGCTCGGGGTGGCAACGAACAAGGGGGCCATCCTGCATCCGGATGTCACCGAGGAGGAAGCCAAGCTGGTGGAGAGGATCCTTGAGGTTCCTGTGGACGAGGGGACTGCCTGCGGCGGCGGAAGAATTTTTGGGTTTTGAACTTTAGCAAACTTGAGAGGCGCGGCGGGCGGGAGCACCACAAACGAGACGCCGGTCCCGGTAATCGAA
>CAZZKZ010000199.1:0-2794 GCA_964654915.1 Hadarchaeota archaeon (SeqCode) | reverse complement strand
GCCGACCACGTTGTCGGGGTCGAGCCTCTTCACGTAGGAGATCACCGTGATGAAAACCGTGCAGACGACTATGATGGGTGTCAGGATGGCCCCGGCCATTATGAAGGTGAGAAAGAACCTCAGCGGGCCGACTATCCCCCTGACCATCCCCCAGACGAGAAGCACGGTCCCGGCGGCGAAAAAGGAGAAGAGGCCCGAGCCGATCGACTCCGCCATGTTCTCGTCCAGCGCCCTCTGCCTCTCGATCCCTGGCCTGATGAGACCAAGGTGGAGGGCCGAGCTCAGCCTGGCCCCGAGCATGCTCCCTATGTTTCCCCCCATGTCGTTGATCGGCGGGATGAGGGAGAGGAGGAAGGGGAAGGTCAAAAGCCTCTCGACCTCGACCTGGAGGAAGAGTCCGGCGAGAATAGAGACCGTGGCGCTTATGAGCATGGCGAACGTGGTTTCTCCGACTATCCTCTTCACGCTGGCGGCCATCACAACCACCCCGAGAGGAAAACCGAGAGGACTATGCAGGACATCGTGACGACATCACCGAGCGTCGACATCACCGGTCCTGTCACGTTGTCGGGATCCCAGCCCCTCCTGAAGGAGACGAAGGCGAGGAGGATCGTGACCGGGACGATGATCAGGCCGGACAGAACCCCCGAGAGGAGAGCTATGAGAAGGAGCTTGGGGAAACCGATCGCCGCGACACCGACGATCAACGATGTGACGAGGGACATGAGGCCGATTGCCAGAGAGCCGAGCACGCTGACTATGATGGCGGAGATCACGTTCGCCCTCAGCTCAGCAGACATCGCGAACCTCGGCTTTATCGTCCCGAGGTGAAGGGCGGATCCGAGCCTCGAGCCGAGGGCGCATCCTATGTTGCCGCGGAGGTCTATCAGCGGGGGGATCATGACGATGAGGCCCGGGAGCGTCTCTATGCTTCTCTTCATCCCCTCGAGGATGGAGCCGGCAAACAGGTCTATCACGGCGCAGGAGGTTAGCACAACAATCTGCTGTAGTATGATGGATCTCTTGAGGGGCTTCGGAGCCATCGTATATTTTTCCCGTGCCGTCCATATATAGAAAATTTAAAAGGGGGTCACCTGATGACCATCAGGACTTCGAGGAAGACCATTATCAGGATGAGGACGAAAACGAGGAGTTCGAGGGTCGTCCCCCTCTGGACCTCGACCCTCTCCATCAGCGTCCTGTAGATGCTGTGGAGCCTGTCGAGCTTGCGGTCGACGAGCGAGAGCCAGTCGTTTATCCTGAAGCGCTCGTTCGCCATCCTGTAGAGCTTTCCGAGGTACCACTCGCCGGTCAGCTTCGTGATGTTCCGGGCGCTCTCGATGAAGTCCGTGACCTCAACCCTGAAGTTCGATATCTCGCCGAGCGCACGCAGGAGCCTGCGGTACTGGCGGCTGGCTATCCAGAAGCTGAGTCCGGAGGACCTCATGAGACCGCCCAGCGAGGCCATGGCCTCCTCCGTCTTCACGTCCAGAAGGCGGTCGTAGGTTTTGAGGACGAGGAGCTGGACGAGGGCAAGCTCGATTATCCTGACCATGTCGTCCATGTAGTCGACGGCCCCGCTGATCAGCGAGGCGTACCAGTCCACTATGGCTATGTCCTCCTCGGAGTAGGAGAGGTAGGGCTTGAGGGCGTCCTCGACCTCCTTCTCGCTCAGGGTCATCCACTCCCTCTCGCACCTGAGGATGCCGGCCGTCTGCTTCCTGTAGCGCTCGAGGAAGTCCCTCGCGTCCAGCCTCGGCTCGGAGTCGGCTATCAGGACCAGGAGGTAGGTCTGGGGCTCCTCGGACGGCGCGTAGGAGGAGACGAGGGCGCTTGAGATCTTCTCCCTCAGCCTCTGGAAGAACTCCCTGGCTATCTCCTCGAGACTTCTTTCCTCCTTGCCGAGCCTGACCTCGGGCAGGGAGGCCAGCTTTATCAGGCTGGAGAAGGTCTGCCTCCTGAACTCCAGGAAGAGGTAGATCCCGATGACGCCGATCGGGAAGATCCTGCCCTCGACCCTCAGCCTGTGCCGGCCGGCGGAAACATCGCCCAGGTCGACGGCGGCGGAGGTGAACTCGAACCACCTATACCTCGGGGCAATCCGTCTTTCCTTCCGCGGCTGCGGTGCCTCGACCACCCTCAGGTCAACCTTTCCGAGCTTTTCCCTGTCTATCCTCCCGCCGACGTCGTAAAAGTACTGGAAGACGAGCTTGCCGGTGAGCAGCGGCTCCTCGGTCATACGTTGTAAACTCTACCCCGGTCTCTAAATAGGCCTGCTTATTTTGGCGCCGGGGGTGGGATTTGACCCCCCGCAGCGCGTGCGCGCTAACGGCTCTTTGCGGGAAGCCCATAGCAAGCCGCCGCCGTACCTGGCTGGGCCACCCCGGCTCACATAAACATCCGAAAGCTCTCCTAAAATAACCTACCTTCGCCCGGCGCACGACCACAGGTGAACCCTGGGTTTCAACGTGCGCAGGAGCGGCGGCGGGCGTGCCCGAGGTTGACACCTTCCCCGGCCACCGTTTGCCGTCTCCCCATCTCAGCCCCGTTGACCGCCAGCGCGCGACGTCCTGCCTACCCCTGCTCCCCTCCGGGCCCAACGGGGTCCCCAACGCCAGGGGCGGTAGGCGCACGCGCGCCGGGCCGCGCCCCCCCCCGCCCCGGGTCCCCGCCGGCGCGCGGCGTCGCCCCTCCCGCTGCGCCCGGCCGGGCCTCGCGGGGTCGAGCAGGCAGGGGCGGTTCGCCGCGGGCCGGCCGGCCGCGGCCCCGCCGCCGCCGGCCCAGCGGGACGAAG
>CAZZKZ010000198.1:0-2963 GCA_964654915.1 Hadarchaeota archaeon (SeqCode) | reverse complement strand
CTATCCACCGCCGGTCTGAACCTCTCCGGATCCCCCGCCGAGGCCAGAGCCTCCAGCTTCATGGCCGGCTCGCCCTCGTACGTCCGCCTGAAGCATACGGAGAGGAGGCAGGAAACGGCGTCGAGCAGCCTTCCGAGGCTCGAGGTCATCGGAACGTTGACACCCCGCTCGAGCTGCCTGATCAGCACATCCGCCTCCATCTCGCCCCTCGGAAGAGCCCCGGACTGGAGGCGGAGCAGGATCTCCCTCACCTCGTCCGGGGACAGCGCGCCCCAGAGAATCCCGGCGACCATCCTGGCCGGGTGGATGGTGGCGAGATCTCCTCCCGGCATCGGGCACGGTCTCAGACCGCCCAGCCTCTTGAAGCTACCACCGCTGACGAAAAGGACCTCTCCTCCCCAGACCGTTCCGTCCGGCCCGTATCCGGCCCCGTCAGCGGCTATACCGCCGATCTCCGCGAGGCCGTGCTCGGCCGCCAAGGCCGCAAGGTGGGCGTGGTGGTGCTGGACCTGAACGACCTCCGCCCCGAACTCCTCCGCCATCCTCCCAGCCTCCGCGGTCGTTGAGTAGGACGGGTGCATGTCGCAGGCAACGGTTCTCACCTCCCCCACCCTGAGGAGCTCCAGCAGCCTCCGGACGGCCGAGCGGAGATAGAGGAGCGTCTCCAGCCTGCTCACGTCCCCTATGTGCTGGGTGAGGAAGCAGCTCCCGTCCTTTGTCACCGCCCCCGTGACGCAGAGGTCCCCGCCCAGAGCGACTATCCCCTCCCTCAGCTGCACCCTGAGGCTGAGCGGGAGGGGCGCGTAGCCCCTCGACCTCCTTATGAAGACCGGAACACCGGCCGAAAATCTGACGACGGAGTCATCGCACCTGTTGACTATCCTCCTGTTGTGGAGGAGGAAGTAGTCGACGAGCCCACGCAGGGCGGAGACCGCTTCGTCGTTGTCCACGACCATCGGAAGGCCGGGCAGGTTCGCGCTCGTCATGACGTAGGCCGGATCCCTCCCCTCCGACAGGACAGCGTGGTGGATCCCGCTGTAGGCCAGCATCACGCCGACCGTGTCCAGACCGGGAGAAACGAGGTCGGAGAGCGGGAAGTCCTCCCTCTTTCTCAGCAGGACGATCGGACGCTGGACGGACTTCAGAAGCGCCTCCGCCTCCACCGTCACCTCGGCATAGCTCCTCACGGCCTCGAGGTTCAGGCTCATGACGGCGAAGGGCTGCTGGGGCCTGCCGAAGTTCCTCCGCAGCCTCTCCAGGACTCCGTCGTCCGTCGCCTTGGCCGCCACGTGTACGCCGCCTATCCCCTTTATCGCGACGATGTGCCCCTCGTCGAGGAGCCTAGCCGTCTCCCCCAACGGATCCCCGACATCGAGCCTTTTCCCTGATCCGTCGCAGAGGAAGACCGACGGACCGCACTTGGGGCAGCAGGTCGGCTCCGCCCTGTACCTCCTGTCGGACGGGTCATGGTACTCCGCCGAGCACTCATCGCAGAGGGGGAACTCGGCCATCGATGTGAGGGCCCGGTCGTAAGGGAGGCCCGTGATTATTGTGAACCTCGGCCCGCAGTCGACGCAGGTCGTGAAAGGATACCCGTACCTGCGGTCGGACGGGTCCGACATCTCTGCGAGGCAGCGCTCGCAGATGGTGATGTCCGGCGGGACTATTGACATCCTGCCCAGAACGGAGGGCTCGCTCGGGAGAACCCTGAAGCCCCGCTCGCCCCTCGCCTCTGTCCACCTCACCTCTAGCTCGCGCACATCGGCCAGAGGCGGGTGCTCCTTCCGCAGGAGCTCCAGGAAACGCTCTATCCTGTCCCTCTCTCCCTCGAGGACTATCTGGACACCCGCGTCGCCGGTGTTCCTGACCGAACCGCTGAGGCCGAGCTCCGAGGCGAGGCGGTAGCAGAAGGGCCTGAAGCCGACCCCTTGGACGAGCCCCCTGACGAGCACCTCCGCCCGGACCAACGGACGCACCAGATAGACCAGACGAGCGCGGGGCCTTAATAGGGTGGGGGTAGAAGGCTGAGCAGGATGGGGGAGAGGATAAAGCTTGAGCAGGGGGGCGGCGGCTCCGCCATGATCAGGCTGCTTGCCGAAACCGTGCTGAGGGAGTTCAAGCTGAGGCGGGCCGGCCCGGTCGGACTGGACGAGATGGATGACGGGGCCGCCGTCGAGATCGACGGGAAGGTCTTTGTGCTGACGACTGACTCCCACACGGTCAAGCCGGTATTCTTCCCGGGCGGGGACATAGGGAGGCTGGCCGTAAGCGGGACCGTGAACGACCTTGCCGTCATGGGCGGGAGGCCCGTCGCCATGGCTTCGGCGGTTGTGGTGGAGGAGGGCTTCCCGGTTGAGGACTTCCGGAGGATATGCAGGTCGATGAACGAGACGGCGAAAGAGGCCGGGGTCGCCCTCGTGACCGGGGACTTCAAGGTGGTCGAGAGGGGGGCGCTGGACGGGATAGTCATAACGACGACCGGGGTCGGAAGGGTCGAATGCCTGAAGACGGACTCCATGCTGAGGCCCGGGCAGCTAATCCTGGTGAACGGGAGCGTGGGGGACCACGGGGCAACCATCCTCGCCGCGAGGAACGGGTTCGAGTTCGAGGGGCTGGAGTCGGACGTCGCACCAGTCTGGGATGTTGTCGAGGCGGCCCTCAGGGTTGGCGGGGTCTCGGCCATGAAGGACCCGACCAGGGGCGGGGTCGCCGCGGCCCTCAACGAGATGGCAGCGAAGTCCAGGGTGGGGATTGTCATCTGGGAGGAGGAGATCCCCGTGAGGGAGCCGGTGAGGGTCCTGTGCGAGACCCTGGGGGTTGATTTCCTGACCCTCACGAACGAGGGGAAGGTCCTGATGGGAGTGGACGAGGGGGTTGCCGAGGGGGTTCTCGAGGCCGTGCGGAGGAACCGACACGGGAGGGACGCAAGCAAAATCAGGGTGGGGGGCAGGGGTGTCAGGTGG
>CAZZKZ010000197.1:0-3937 GCA_964654915.1 Hadarchaeota archaeon (SeqCode) | reverse complement strand
CTGCGACGGCCGGGATGAACGGACCTATCCCGGGCAGGGACATTATCAGGGTCCCGCCGGTCTCCGTCTGCCACCAAGTGTCGGTGATCGGGCACCTCCCTCCTCCTATCACCCTGAAGTACCACATCCAGGCGTCCCTGTCGATGGGCTCGCCGACCGTCCCGAGCAGGCGGAGGCTGCTCAGGTCGTGCTTCGCCGGCCACTCGTCCCCCATCCTCATGAACATCCTGATGGCCGTCGGCGCCGTGTAGAGGATGGTCACCCTGTGCTTCTCGACGATCTCCCACCACCTGTCGGGGGCAGGGTAGTCCGGCGCCCCCTCGTAGATTAGGACGGTTGCCGCGTTGAGCAGCGGGCCGTAGCAGACGTAGGTGTGTCCGGTTATCCACCCGATGTCGGCGGTGCACCAGAAGATGTCGTCGTCGTGGAGGTCGAAGACCCACCTGGCAGTCCAGTAGGCCTGGGTGAGGTAGCCCCCGGTCGTGTGGACCACGCCCTTCGGCCTGCCCGTTGTGCCCGAAGTGTACAGTAGGAAGAGCATGTCCTCCGCATCCATCTGCTCCGGCGGGCAGTATGGCTCGGCCTTCTCCATCAACTCGTGCCACCAAAAGTCCCTTCCCTCAACCATGTTCACGGGGTTGCCGGCCCGCCTGACGACTATCATCTTCTCGACGGCGGTCCCCTTTATCCCCTCGTCCGCGTTCGCCTTGAGGTTGACGACCTTCCCCCTCCTGTAGTAGCCGTCCGCCGTGATCAGAACCTTCGCCCCGGCGTCCTCCAGCCTGACTCTGAGGGCTTCGGCGGCGAAGGCGGAGAAGACGACGCTGTGCGGGGCGCCTATCCTGGCGCAGGCGAGCATGCTGACGATGACCTCGGGAATCATGGGTAGGTATATCCCGACCCGGTCCCCCTTCTTCACCCCCAGCGACTTGAGGACGTTGGCAAGCCTGTTGACCTGCTCGTAGAGCTCGCGGTAGGTTAGAACTCTGACCTGCTCGCTCGGCGGCTCCGGGACCCATATGATCGCCCTCTTGTCTCCCTTCCCGGCCTTAAGGTGCCTGTCGAGGGCGTTGTAGGACGCGTTGATCTTCCCGCCTATGAACCACTTGACGTAGGGCGGGTCCCACCTGTAAGCCTCGTCCCACTTTCTGAACCACTCCAGTCCCTCGAGGGCCTTCTCCTCCCAGAACCTGACCGGGTCGGCGCTGGCCTTCCCGTAGATGGAGGAGTCGGAGACCCAGGCCCTCCTCTTCATCTCCTCGGTCGGCCAGAAGATGTCCCTGTTCTCCCTGTCCTCCTCAACCCACCTTGATGCGCCCATCGTCTCCCCCTTTCAGTTCAGGTTATAAAAAATTACCTTTCACCCCTTTTATGCACGTGATCCACGATCTGGCTCAGCCCTCCCAGCCTGATGAAGAAAACGTAGATGTAGAAGAGGGCGACGAGCGGGATGATGGCCGCCGGGATCCAGCAGGATCTTGCGAGGAGGTCTACCACCGCCGGCGTGAGGTAGGCCTCCACGGGAGCTGCGGCGGCGATCAGGGAGAGGCCCAGCACCGCGAGCTTGAGGTACCTCGGGAGGCGCCTTCTCCAATCTCCCCTCAGGAGGTAGAGGGAAAGGCCGCCAAGGATGAAGAAGCCCGTGAGCTCGAGGATGCCGTGGACGTAGATCCCGGCGATGTACAGCAGGAGGACATCAGTTCCGGCCCTCCTGTAGACGTAGGTGCAGGCCATCCCGCCGAACCACCCGTTGTACACGACGTTCACGAACCCGAAGACGGGGACCATCGTCCTGACCCCCGCCATCAGGTTGTTGCTGAGGTAGGCCAGGGTTCGCCCTGTCTCGTCGAGCTCCGAGATCTCCCTCGTCATGTTTTCGAACTCACCGACCTCTCTCCTCTCGAAGAAGCTCTCCGGCGGGACCGCGAGAAGGTAGAAGGCGAAGGAGACGAGGCCGAGGATGTAGTAGACGGCTATCGCGACGCAGATGAAGGGGGCGGCATCCCCTAGGATTCCCCTCTGTCTCCTTGACCTTCTCACGGGTCAAACTTGCTCGTGAACCGCTTATACCTCTTTAATCGTCTGACCGTACCTGCCAACTCAGCCTCTGCAGACCTCGAAGAAATTCCAGATGCCAGCATCCTTCAGAAGTTCCGTCATTGCACGGTCGAGCGTGGCGATGTACACGTTGAGGCCCTCCTCGAAGAGCCTCTCCGTGCAGGCTATCAGCGCGCAGTCAATCTGGTGAAGGGATCTGAACCTCTTCAGGACCCTGTGTTTTCGGTGTAGGAGGTCGATTGTCCGCGCGGCTCCGTCGAGACCCCTTATTCCAGTCTTCACGAGGAAAACGTTCAGACCCTCGAGCGAGCCCCTGGCGGTCTTTTTCCCGAAAATTCTCTCCTCCTTCTTTTCTGTCTCGTACAGGATGAAGTCGAACACGACCGCGATGGTTGTGGTCGGCCCTCCCATTTTCACGAGGGTCACCAGCTTTTCCCGGATCTCCCGTCTATCGCCGGGGCGAAGGTGATCGGCGGTTTCCGGGTGAAAGAGGAGGAAGAGGGCGCAGGAATCGAGCACAACAACAGTTTTGGGAGATCTCAGCTCCCCCGGCACGGGGGAATCGGGAGACCAGTAAACTCTCCTCATGCGGCCGTTTTGAATTTTGTTTTTCTGTCTAAAAAGTTCTCTCAGGCGGGGTTCAGCACGATTTTAAAACTTGGGCGGTGTTCTGCTTTTGGATGCCTCGCGCGATGATAGAGACGGAGAATCTCACGAGGAGGTTTGACGGCCTCACCGCCGTTGAATCCCTCAGTCTGACCGTCGGGAGGGGCGAGATCTTCGGGCTCCTCGGACCCAACGGAGCCGGGAAGACGACCACCGTCAGGATGCTCTGCTGTCTGCTCAGGCCGACGGGTGGAACGGCCCGCGTGGGCGGCTTCGACGTCACGGAGGAGCCGATGAGGGTGAGGGAGATAGTCGGTCTCCTTCCAGAGTCCCCGGGGCTGTACGGTGAGCTGAGCGCCTACCGCAACCTCGACTTCTACGCGAAGCTCTACGGAGTCCCGGAGGGGAGGAGGGAGGAGAACATAAGGAGGCTCCTCAAGATGCTCGGGCTGTGGGAGAGGAGGTACGACCCCGTTGCGACCTTCTCGAAGGGAATGCAGCAGAAGCTGGCGATAGTGCGGGCCATGGTCCACGACCCGGAGGTCGTTTTCCTCGACGAGCCGACGGCCGCGCTCGCCCCGGAGTCGGCCAAGATCGTGAGGGACTTTATACTCGAGCTGAAGAGGGAGAGGCGGACGATCTTCCTCTGCACCCACAACCTTTACGAGGCGGAGAGGCTCTGCGACAGGGTGGCGATCATCAAGGGAAGGCTGATAGCGGTCGGGTCACCCGGGGAGCTGGAGAGGAGAATGGGGTCGGGCAGGGTCGAGATCCAGCTGAGGAGGGTCAGCCGCGCGGTCGCCGCGGCCGTTAGAAGGCTCCCCTGCGTGAGGTCGGTCAGGGTCTCCGGGAGAAGGCTTCTGGTGGAGGTGGACGACCCCGAGTCGGCGAACCCGGAGATCGTTGAGACGATAGTCAGGAGCGGGGGAAAGGTGTGCTTCGTCAGCCGCGCGGCCCCCGCCCTCGAGGAGGCCTACCTGAGGCTGGTGGGAGAGAGATGAGGTGGGAGAGAGTCTGGGAGATAGCCAGGAAGGACATGGAGAGCGCGAGGAGGCACAGGTATGTCCTCTACGGCCTGATCGCGATTCCGCTGGTTTTTGCAATCATCCTGCCCCTCACGTCGATATACCCCGTGGTGTCGGGCGAGCCCGGCGAGGGCGAAAATCTGCCGCCCTGGGCCCCTCCCGGGGTGGAGCCGAAGAAGGCGCCGGCCGCCGGCCTCGTCCACACGGCGCTGCCGACGTTCATGGTTCTGCCCCCCCCCGTCCCCGCC
>CAZZKZ010000196.1:0-4074 GCA_964654915.1 Hadarchaeota archaeon (SeqCode) | reverse complement strand
AGGGGGGGGGGGCATGTGCGGAGAAAAGGGAGTGCGGGCCCAGTTTGGTTGGGGCAAACCCCAGAAACCGTCCCCCCGGGGGGCGGTCGCCGGAAGCCAGCCGATCGGCGGTCTGGTCGGGATGAACAACGGCTCGGTCACGGACTCGTTCTGGGACATCGAAACCTCCGGCCGGAGCACGAGCGCAGGTGGAACCGGGAAGACGACGGAGAACATGAAGAATGTGAGGACCTACACGGACAACACTTGGAGCGAAGGGCTAACCGAGTCCTGGGACTTCGTAGGAAATCCGTACCAGGACAACGGCACGGAGGACATATGGGCGATCGCTTCGATAAACGATGGATATCCGGTTCTGTCGGGCCTGTCCATCCCCGTGCTGTTGAGCCCCGAGAACGGCGCAGCCATGAGGGAAAACTTGCCTTACTTCAGCTGGACTATCGTTATCGACGAAAGTGAGAACTACAGGCTGCGGATATGGGACAACAGCACGGGACTCGTTGTCTATGATGCTTGGCTTACGGAGAACTTCGACAACTTTGTCGGACATCCCGAAAATGCCCTGCCGGATGGGATATACTGCTGGAGTGTCAGGATCGAGCAGGAGAAAGACAACGAGAACACGGCTGGGCCCTGGGCGGAGAACTCCTGGTTCAGGACTGACACGATCGGTCCGCCTCCCCCCTCCATGATTTCACCGGCGGACGGGGCGTCCCTGAGCGACAACTCTCCCACGCTCAGCTGGACGGCCGTGCAGGACAATTCCATGCCGGTCGTGTACTATGTAGCCATCAGCGATAATGGTGAATTTCCGCATGAGAACGGAAGCTCCGGGTGGATTACTGAGAACAGCTGGAAGGTGGCTCCGGAACTCCCCGATGGTCTTTGGTATTGGAGAGTTCGTGCCAAAGATAACCTAGGAAATATCGGTGAGTGGTCAGAGATCCGGAGTTTCAGGGTTGACACCGTTCCTCCTGCTGCCCCCACCCTGATCTCGCCGGAGAACGGGGAGAACACCAACGACAACACGCCGACCCTGAGCTGGCGGAACGTGATCGAGAACTCCCTGCCTGTTCTGTACTATGTCGCTGTCAGCGACGATCCGTCCTTCCCGCACGAGAACGAGAACTCGGGATGGATAACCGATAACAGCTGGACGGCGCCAGAACTCCAGGACGGCGTCTGGTACTGGAAGGTGAAGGCGATGGACAACGCAGGAAACGAGGGAGACTGGTCAGAGGTCTGGACCTTCAGGGTTGACACGGTCCCGCCGGCGACAACGCTGTTCACGATAAACGACGGAGCCCCGGAGACCACATCTCTCACGGTGGTCCTGACGATTCAGGCGGCGGATGCAGGGTCGGGCGTCTGGCAGATGCGCTTCCGAAACGAGGGCGGGGCCTGGAGCCCGTGGGAGCCCTACGCGACCTCGAAGGTCTGGACCCTGAGCCCGGGCGACGGTCTCAAGACCGTCTACGTCCAGGTCCGCGACTTCGCATCGAACGAGTCGGCTGAGGTCTCTGACACGATAATGAAGGTCTCGCCTCCTCCGCCTCCACCTCCGCCACCGGCCAGAATCCACACGCAGATAACCCTGACCCCAGAAAACTTCACATTGAGGTCTAGGAGATCCATCATCCTCACGGCAACCCTTCGCGACGAGGCCGGCAGCCCGCTCGCCGACATGACGATCGTCTGGAGCGAGGTGCGCGGCCTCGGAACCTTCAGCGAAAACACGACGGTCACGGATAACGCCGGAAGGACCTCCGTCACGTACACCGCGCCAGACGTTAGAGAGACAACCCACGTTGAGATCCGCGCTTCCTTCGCCGGAACGTCCCAGTATTATGGAAGCACCGGAACCGCTGGGGGAACCATCCTTCCGCTCATCGGCACCAGAATGTCGATTTCGCCAGAGCTGTTCTCCGTTCAATCGGGCAGGTCAATCCAGTTCGTGGTCAAGCTTACGGATGAGAACGGACGCCCGCTGGAGAACATGTCAATAAGCTGGAGTGCCACGCTAGGCACCGTCTCGCAGCCCTCCACCTTCACGGACAACACGGGAAGCGCAAGCGTAACCTACACCGCACCGTATGTGACCGAAGTGGAAAACGTTGCGGTCACCGCCGAGTTCACAGGGTATGAGAATTACGCCCTGAGCTCCGCCCGGGCGACCGGCACCGTGTCCCCCGCTCTCGTGTCAACCTTCCTTTCGATCCGGGCGGAAAACAGGGTATGGTCCGGAAAGGTGGCCGAGATAACGGCGAGACTCACGGACGAAAACGGGGCGCCTCTCACCGGGAAGATCATTCACTGGAGCACGACTTACGGTCTCCTTTCCAAGTATGAGGATGCGACGGACAAAAACGGGGAATCTAGGGTGATTTTTGTGGCCCCCGTCATCGAAAACTCGGTCTCCGTGACGATAAGGGCGGCGTTCCATGGAGACATCATCTATGCCGGTTCTGAGAACACGCTCACGGTGAGCGTCTATCCGCCGTACAGGATCTTCCTCAGAGTCGACAACAGACCGGCGGCCATGCTGGAGGTTCGCTTTGGCTTTGAGAGGGGGAAGGAGATGTTCAGCCTGGGTGTCACGGATGAGAACGGGATGCTTATCCTCGAGAACTGGGAGCTCGCCGGCAGGAGACTCTACCTGCTGATACCTGAAAATGACTACATCGGGGAACTGCTGGTTCCGGCACACCCAAGCGCCCTTTCTGTCACACTCGAGCAAAGGCGTCCGGCCATGTTGTGGCCGATCGCCGCACTGCTGATCGCCGCACTGCTTTTGGTTCCCTTCCTGATCGCGAGAAGAAAGAGGAAGCTGGTAAGGGTGCAGTTTGAATCCGGAGTAGCCCTTCGGTGCGAAATAAGGTCTGATGAGAATCCGAAAACGGTCGAGGCCCTGATGAAATCCCTGCCCCTCGAATCGAGAGCGGAACGCTGGGGCAAGGAGGTCTACTTCAAGGTTCCATTCAAGGTGAAACCGGAGAGGAAAAAAGATGTCGTGAAGCTTGGTGATGTCGCCTACTGGCCCGAGGGTCCCGCCCTGTGCCTGTTCTTCGGACCCACTCCCGCAAGCCCGTCGCCCGATGTCATCAAGCCCTACAGTCCGGTAAATGTCATCGGCAGAATACTCGGGGACCCCAGCGTTTTGGAGAGAGTGAAAAAAGGTGAAAAAGTCAGAGTAGAGAGGGCTTAACCCAAGAAAAATCCAGCTGAAGAGCGAATTCAGGGGTCTGGTGGACCGGGCGGGATTTGAACCCGCGACCCCTCGCTTGCGAAGCGAGTGCTCATACCAGGCTGAGCTACCGGCCCCGACTTTATCTCCCCCTCTGATGCTTATAGAATTTTACCCGGCCCTCGCCTCACCGACCAGCGGTATCTCCGCCCCGCAGAACCCGCACCTATGCCCCTTCAGGTTGACCTCGACCACCTCGAAACCAAACCTTCTTATGAGCATCCTCCCGCACTCCGGGCAGTACGTGTTCTCATACCTGTGCCCCAAGACGTTGCCGACATAGACGAACTTCAGCCCCTCCTCTCTGGCGATCTCGTGGGCCCTCTCCAGCGTCTTGACCGGCGTTGGCGGAGCGCTGAACTTGTAGGCCGGATAGTAGGCCGTGAAGTGGAGCGGAACCTCTTCCCCCGCTTCCAGCAGGCACCTCCTCGCCAGCCTCCTGAGGTCATCCTCGCCGTCGTTAACCCCCGGTATGACCAAGTTGACGATCTCCACATGCAGCCCCAGTCTCCTCGCTTCCCTGATGTTGCGCCACACGACCTCAACATCCGCCCCGCAGTACCTCTTTACGGCCTCCGGACCGCCCTTCACGTCCACGTTCAGGGCATCCAGACCCGCCTCGGCGAGAAGCCTGAGTGCCTCGACGGTCATGTATCCGTTGGAGACGAACGTGTTGTACAGGTTCCTCCTCCTAGCCAGCCCGAACACATCGGCGGACCACTCCAGCATGAGGGTGGGCTCGTTGAAGGAAACGCTTGTCCCCTGACAGCCGCTCGCGACCGTCATCTCCACGAACCTCTCCGGGCTGATGTAGTTGGCCCTCTCCGGAT
>CAZZKZ010000195.1:0-3110 GCA_964654915.1 Hadarchaeota archaeon (SeqCode) | reverse complement strand
CACGCCTCGACCTCGAAAGGCTGAAGGAGAGCCTGCTGGCTCTCAGGGAGGTCTCCCGGGACAGGCGGTTTGCAGAGGTCCTTCTCGAGCTGGCCTCGCGCGGCCGGGGAAGGTTTCCGCCGGAGGCCCTAATCGACGATCTGCTCCGGAGCGGAGCGCTATCCGGCAGCCTCTCCGTCCAGCTGCGGATCAGGAGGAAGGAGGTCGCGGAGAGGGCCGACCCGCGCGATCTCGTGAGGATAGCCGGTCTGCTCGTCCAGCTGAGGAGGATCAGGGATGGGGAAAAGGGAGCTTGAGATCCTGCTAGAGCACGGGAGGGAGATCGCGAGGCTCCGATCGGACGCCGACATGATCGCCCGGCGGCTGAGGTCCCTGGAGCTTAGGCTAGGGAAGATCGAGCGCCTGCTGGAGCTGATGGGGGGAGAAAGGTGAGGCATGAGGTTCTGAGGCGCGGCGGAAAGACCGTTGTGAGAATGCTGTGCGGTGGGTGCAGGGGCGGAGAGGGTTCGTCCAGGTGCATGCGGCACGCCGTGGAGGCCATCCTCGAGCATCCCGAGACCGACGAGATCGTCATGGAGGGAGTCTGCCACAGGGAGTACTCCGGGGAGGCCATGACCGCCCTCAGGGAGCTCGCCGATTTTGTAAGGACCTTCAGAACGACCATCAGGCTCAACCTCACATCTGGCTCCTGCCGGAGGTGTGAGGGAAGGAGGAGGGAGGAGCTTGGGAGAATCCTGCGGGAGGTCACGTCGAACCCGAAGGGGGCGCTGATGGCCCTCAGAAAAATGGTCTCTGATGTCCGGAGTTCGGGGGTCAGGGTCGGACCCTGCGCCGGCTGCAGGAAGAGGTTCGCGGAGATTCTGTACGAACTCGCCGCCGGGCTGGAGGGCTGCAGAGTCATCAGGGGACCGGTGGCCGCGAGGCTGAGGCCGCCCTTCTCCCACTTCGTCATAGACCTGGAGGTTCCGCCGGGGTTTCTGCCGGTCAGGACGTACGCCGTTGGCGAGGACGAGGTGAAAATCTTCTGGAGCCGGGAGAGGCTCCGGCACCTCTACTTTCTCCTCCCGCTGGAGCACAGGATGAGCGCCCGCGATGTAGAGCTGATCTCGCTGGCCAAAACCAGGCTGATCGGGACGGCCGGCGAGCTGCCGGGCGATTTGAGAAGGGCGAGGGAGGTCGCCGGCAGGATGGCGGAGGAGATCCTGGCGGAACTCGCCCCGGACAGGGACGCCGGAGAGATAAGGAGGATGGCCGGGTGCCTCGCCAGGATGACGGCCGGACTCGGTGTGCTTGACATCCTTCTGGCCGATCCGCTTGTGCAGGATGTGTACGTGGACGCCCCGGCCGGCGAGACCCCTGTCCACGTGGTCCATGCTGACTTCGGGGAGTGTCTTACGAACATCTACATGTGCGAGGAGGGAATCGAGGGGCTCGTCTCCAAGTTCAGGCTGATGAGCGGCAGACCATTCTCCGAGGCCTTCCCGGTCCTGGACCTGGATCTCGGCGGGAGCCGCTGCACCGCCATCGGCCCGCCCCTCAGCCAGGCCGGAATCTCCCTTGCCCTCAGGAGGCACAGGTCAGAGCCTTGGACGCTCTCCCAGCTTGTCGCCCGGGGCTTCATGAGCCCGGAGGCGGCGGCCCTGCTGAGCCTGCTCGTCGATGCCCGCGGAGCCATCCTCGTGACCGGCCACAGGGGGGCGGGAAAGACCTCCCTCCTGACAGCCCTCATGCTCGAGATCCCTCCCGGGAGCAGGGTGATAACGATAGAGGACACGCCCGAGCTGCCGGTCGCCCAGATGAGGAGGATGGGCTTCGAGGTTCTCTCCATGGTAGTCCAGCCGTCGGTGGCCGGATCGGGCTACGAGCTGCGGGCGGAGGATGCCCTGCGGGCGGCCCTGAGGCTAGGGGAATCCGTGATCGTGATCGGGGAGGTGAGGGGATCGGAGGCGAGGGTCCTCTACGAGGCGATGAGGGTCGGTACGGCCGGAAGCGCGGTGATGGGGACCATTCACGGGTCATCGGCCAGGGACGTCTTCGAGAGGGTGGTTCTCGACCTCGGGATACCGGCGAGCTCCTTCAGGGCGACGGACGTGATCGCGGTTGTCTCGGCGGTCAGGGAGGGCGGGAGGATGGCGAGGAAGAGGAGGCTGACGGAGATAGCCGAGGTCGGGAAGTCGGGGGAGCCGGAGTTCACGAGGCTCCTCTCGTACGACCGGGAAAGCGGGGAGTTCAGGCTGGACCTCCGAGGGTCCGACCTGCTGAGGAGGACGGCGGAGAAGTGGGGGATGGGCCTCCGTGATCTGCTGGAGAACCTGAGGCTGAGGGAGTCCGTCCTCCGGGAGACTGTGCGGATGGCCGGGGAGCTGCCGGGGGTTCTGGAGGCCGGTTTCACCGTCATGGCAGGCCTCAAGTGGAGGGAGCTCCTGGAGGACGGGTTGAGCCCGAGTCGGGTCTTCCGCGAGTGGAGAAGCTGGCTGATTGAGGAGGTGGGAAATCGAAAAACAGACTTGACATACTCGGATTCTTCGGAAATCTCGTGACGGCGCTCGAGCACAGCCCCAACATGGAGGCGGCCCTCGAATTCGCGTCCGACCATCTGGGGGAGGCGGGCGGGTCGGAGATCAGGGCCTGCCTCGCCCGGAGTCTCCTCAGCGGACGGCCGGTTAGGCTCGGCAGGGTTCTTTCTGATTGCGGGTGGGGCGAGCTGGCGCGTCCGGCGGACCTGCTGGAGAGGGCGGTCGAGGAGGGGGACAGGGACAGGAGGGCCGCGATCCTTGACAGGGCGATAGACGCCGTGCTTTCGTCGGTGAGGGAGAGGATCTCGGATTTCTCCGAGGAGATAAAGCTGCCGAGCCTGACGGTTTTCGGGTTGGGTGTCCTCGTCCCGCTCGTGCTGGTGCTCCTCCTCCCGACCATTTCCCTGCTCGGCGGCGGACTCGCACTAGCCCAGCTGGCCCTCATCTACTGCGTGCTTCTCCCGGCGGCTGTTTTCATCGTCACCGGGAGGATGACTGGGAAGAGGCCTGACTTCATGGGGCCACCGGCGGGGGGGGTCGGGGTAGCCCCCCCCCCGGTGCTCGACCCTTGGTCCGCCCCCGGCCGCGCCACCG
>CAZZKZ010000194.1:0-10199 GCA_964654915.1 Hadarchaeota archaeon (SeqCode) | reverse complement strand
GGGGTGGGGAGGGCGGGGAGGCGGAAGGGCCGGCCAGGGGCGGCCCGGTCGGGCAGCAGGACGGCGAAGTGGGAAAGGCCCGTGGCCGGGTGGGGTTTGGTTCGCCCGGTTTTGGTTTGGGGGCCGGCTTTTAACCAACGTCTCCGGGCCCCTGCCGGCCTACTCCAGGCCCGCCGCCCTCGTCCTCGACGGCTTCACCTGGCCGTGCTTGTCCTGCATTATCTGCATGAGCGCCCCGTGCAGGATTCCCGGCCTGCCCAGGACAAAGGCCGCCGCGCTGTTGTCGGCGTCGAGGCTCTCACCTCCCCCCTCGACGAAGTAGAGCCGGACGTCCCTCTCCTCGATGAAAGGTCGGAAGGCCCCGATCGCGTTGCTCCCGCCGCTTCCGCACGCGATGATGGCATCGGGGAGCCTTCCCTCCTTCTCCAGAATCTGCTGCCTGATCTCCCTGCCTATCACGCTCTGGAAGGTGGCCACGATCTCCGGGAAGGGGTGGGGCCCGACGGTCGACCCTATAAGGTAGTGCGCTTCCCTGGAGCACCTGGCCCACTCCCTCAGCGTGTCCGAGACCGCGTCCTTCAGCACGCCGCTCCCGGTGGTGACGGGGATGACCCTCGCCCCGAGCAGTTTCATCCTCTTGACGTTGCTCTCCTGCCTCTGGATGTCCTTGATCCCCATAAAAACATCGACGGAGAGCCCCACGACATTCCCTGCCATCACAACCGATATCCCGTGCTGCCCGGCGGCCGTCTCGGTTATCAGCCTCCTCTTTCCCATCTTCTTCGCCAGGAGCGCCTGACCCAGCGAGTTGTTGAGCTTGTGCGAACCGCCGTGCAGGAGGTCCTCCCTCTTGAGATAGACCCTGCAGCCCACCATCTCGCTCAAGCCCCTTGCGAGGTAGAGGGGCGTCGGCCTCCCCGCGTAGTCGCGGAGGAGCCCGTTGAGCTCCCGCTGGAACTCCACGCTCGGGTATATCCTCTCGAAGGCCTCCTCCAGCTCTATCAGCGCGTGCATGAGGACCTCGCCGACGTACTGCCCGCCGAACCTGCCGAACCTTCCCTTCACGACAGAGCCTCCCTCGCCCGCCTTATGAACTCCGCCATCAGCCTTTCGTCCTTGATTCCGACCGAGGATTCCACACCGCTGGCAACATCGACCCCGGCCGGCCGCACCGTCCGCACGGCCTCGGCCACGTTTTCGACCGTTAGGCCGCCCGCAAGCAGGACCGGCTTCCTCGACAGCCTGACGATCTCGCGGCTTATCCTCCAGTCGTGGACCCTCCCGGTTCCCCCGCCCTGCGGCCCGAAGGTGTCCACAAGAACCACGTCAGCGAGGTCCTGCACCTCGCGGAGCCTGCCGGCGGCGGCCTGCAGACTCGCACCCTCCGGCGGAACCGGGACGACCAGGATGAGCCCGGAGACCCTCCCTCTGATCTCCCGCACGAGCGAGATCGGAACGGCCGGGTGGAGCTGGATGTAGTCGGGCCTCAGCCTCTCCTCGATCTCCAGGGCTTCGATCGGGCTTTCAGGCCTGCAGAGGGTGACGCAGCCGGTCTCGGACGAGCTCTCCCTCACGCTCCTGAAGATCTCGCCGGCGGTCTCCGGCCGGACCGTCCGTCTGGACCCGGGAGCAAGCACCACCCCGATCAGATCCGCCCCCAGCTCTGAGGCCCTGACCGCGTCCTCCTTCCTGGTCAGCCCGCATATCTTCACCATCATCTCAGCGCACCCACCAGCTCCCTGACCTTCTCCTCAACGTTCGCGGCCCTCATTATAGATGTCCCCACCAGGATGGCGTCTGCTCCGGCCGCCATGACCCTCCGAACGTCTTCCACCGTGGAGATCCCGCTCTCGCTGACGAGCGTGACTTCGTCCGGGATGAGCCCGGCCAGCCTCTCCGTTCTTGAAATGTCCACCTCCAGCGTCTCCAGGTCCCTGTTGTTTATACCCACAAGCCTGGCCCCTGCATTCAGCGCCTGCCTAACCTCCTCCGGGCTGAAGACCTCGACGAGACTCTCCATCCCCAGATCCTCCGCAAGCCTCATGAAATCCCGCAGCCTATCGCCGAGCAGCCTCGCGATCAGCAGCACAGCATCCGAGCCAAGGGTGGCGGCCTCGAACAGCTGATAGGGATGCACGACGAATCCCTTGTAGAGAATCGGAACGTCCACCTCTCTCCTGAGCTCCGCGATCGCTCGCGGATCCCCATTGAAGAACCTGCGCTCGGCCAGAACGGAGATGCCCACGGCCCCTCCCCTGACCATCGCCTTTCCGATCTCCACGGGACTGGATGGATCCCTTATCCGGCCGGCCGACGGAGAGGACCACTTGATCTCGGCTATGACCGGCACCCCCTCGGCCCCCTCTACGGCCGAGATCAGGCTCCTCCTGCTCCCCAGCTTCGCCGAAACCTCGTCCGCCACCTCCGCCGCGATCCTCTCAAGAAAGCCCATCCAGGATCACCTCCAGCTTGCTCTCATCACCGCCGCTCTCGCGCACGAGTGAAACCAGCTTGTCCAGGGCCCTGCCCGATCTTATGGACTCTCTCGCCATCTCCACAGCCGACCTCATGTCCTCCGCGAGCCCCCCGACGAAGATTGCCGCGGCCGCGTTGGCAACCACGGCGTCCTCCCTTGCTCCCCCCTTTCCCAGCAGAACGCTCGCGAGGATCCTTGCGTTCTGCCCGGCGTCCCCGCCCATCAGGTCCTCCGGCCTCGCTCTCCCCACGCCCAGATTCTCCGGAAGCAGTACGCTGGTCGAGATCTCCCCGTCCCGCAGGAGGGTGACCCTCGTCCCGCCGACCGTTGAAATCTCATCCAGCCCGTCCAGCCCGTGAACGACCATCGCAACCTCGCAGTCAAGATTTCTCAGGGCCAACGCAATCTTTTCCGTCAGGTCCGGTTCCGACACCCCGACGACCTGACCCCTCACCTCCGCCGGATTTGTCAGCGGACCGAGCACGTTGAAGACCGTCTTTATCCCCATCTCCCTCCTGACCGGCATGACGTTTTTCATGGCCCTGTGAAAGAGCGGCGCGAACATGAAGCCCAAGCCTGTCTTCTCTATGCACCTCTCGACCTCCGCCGGTCCGAGCATTATGTTCACGCCCAGAGCCTCGAGGACATCCGCGCTCCCCGCTCTGCTCGTCACAGCCCTGTTCCCGTGCTTCGCTATCGGGACCCCTGCGCCGGCAGCCACGAACATCGCAGCTGTGCTTATGTTGAACGTCTTCATCTTGTCGCCCCCGGTCCCACACGTGTCGACGAGCCTTCCCGCGACCTTGGGCCTGACCCTGTCGCAGAATTCCCTCATGACCCTAGCGAATGCTGTTATCTCCTCGACGGTCTCTCCCTTCATCCTCATCGCAGTGAGGAAAGCGGCGACCCTGACGGGCGAGGCCGTCCCTGTCATTATCTCCCTCATCACCGCCTCGGCCTCCTCGCCCGTTAGGTTCCTCCGCTCGACAGCCCTCTTTATCGCTTCCTCGATCATCCGACAACCTCCAGAAAGTTTCTGATGATTTTCTTCCCCTCCCTCGTCATCACCGACTCCGGGTGGAACTGAACCCCGAAGACCGGGAGCCTCCTGTGCGCTATCCCCATAACCTCCCTGTCCTCATCGTCCGTCCAGGCCACGATCTCGAGCTCGCCGGGAATGCTCGACGGGTCCACGGCGAGCGAGTGATATCTCGTCGCCTCAAACGGGTTCGGCAGGCCCCTGAAGATCGCGCAGCCACTGTACCTTATCCGGGAAAGCTTGCCGTGCATGAGCCGCTTGGCCTGGACTATCCTCGCGCCGAAGACGTGAGCTATGACCTGGTGGCCCAGACAGACCCCCAAGATCGGCACACGGCCGGCGAATTTTCTCACGACATCTGGGGATATCCCTGCGTTCTCCGGTCTGCCCGGGCCCGGCGAGATAATTATGCCGTCAGGCTCAGCCCTCTCGACCTCGCCCAACCCGGCCCTGTTCGTCAGAACCACCGGCTCCGCCCCCAGCTCGCCGACATAGTGGACGAGGTTGTAGACGAACGAGTCTATGTTGTCTATCACGACTATCCTCATGCCGCCAGCCCCGCTGCCGAGAGGAGGGCCCTCGCCTTATTCTCCGTCTCGTAGTATTCCTTCCAGGGGACGGAGTCGGCGACTATGCCCGCCCCGACCTGCACGTACCCCCTGCCGTTCTGGATGACCATCGTCCTTATCGTAATTGCTAGGTCCGCATCCCCGGTGTAACTGAAGCTCCCAACCGAGCCGGCGTATATCCCCCTCCTCACCGGCTCCAGTTCCTCGATGATCTCCATCGCCCTCACCTTCGGCGCGCCGGTCACCGTCCCGGCCGGGAAGGTCGCCCTGAGGGCGTCGAAAGCGTCCTCACCCCTGCGCAGGCGGCCGGCAACCGTGCTCACCAGATGCTGAACATGACTGTACCTCTCAACCTTCATGAACTCCTTAACCCTCACCGAGCCGAACTGACAGACCCTTCCTATGTCGTTTCGGCCTAGATCGACCAGCATCACGTGCTCGGCCCTCTCCTTCTCGTCCTCCAGGAGCTCTTTCCCGAGCCTCTCGTCCTCACCCGGCCTCCTCCTCCTTGTCCCGGCGATCGGCCTCGTGATAACCTCTCTCCCGCTCACCCTCACGAGCAGCTCCGGGCTCGAACCGACAACCATCCTCTCAGGGAAGTCAAGGAAGAACATGTAGGGAGAGGGGTTTATCGACCTGAGCCTGTGGTAGAACTCCTCCGGATGCGGCGCCGGCTCCATCTCGAGCCTCCTGGAGAGGACAACTTGGATGATGTCTCCGGCCCTTATGTACTCCTTGGCTAACCGGACACCTTCCTCGAAGCCCCTTCTGGGAACATTTGATCGGACCCTCTCCGGTCGCGGTCCCCGGCCGGGACGACTCGGGCGGATCTCCATCATCCTGCCCAGCTTTTTCCTAGCAAGCGCGACCTTCTCCTCCAGATTTCTCCCGCCGTCGGCCACGAGCACGCAAGCAAATGTTGTCTCCGCCCTTTCGTGATCAAAGACAATCAAGCATGACGGCAGTATGAACTCCAGAACAGGGTGGAGGAGATCATCCGCTGCCTTTTCTCCCAAGCTAACGCTCTCCCGAACAAAGTCGTAGCTTATGAAGCCGAAGCAGGCCGCCTGGTAGCGCAAGGGGATGCGGGGGGCCGGGAGCGAGCCGATGGCCGCGGCCCGTCTGAGGATGTCCAGCGAGTCGCCCCTACCGTTCACCGGCCCGAGCGGCTGCCCCGAGATCCTCACCCTCCCTCCGCCCTCCACCCGCAGATGGAGTATAGGATCAAACCCCACTATCGAGTACCTGGTGGCCTTGGCTGGACCTTCGGCCGACTCCAGGAGGAACGACGGTGAGCTCGACCTGCGCACCGTGAAATAGATGCCGGCCGGGTCGTGAAGTCCCCTGCGGGTTACCGTAACCGGCGCTATGCAGGGGCCTCCGGCTTCCGCGGCTAGCTTCCTCAATCCGCTGACCGTCTGGTGCATCAAGTTCATCTTCTTCGATGTACTATTTAAGACTTTATAGCACAATTATGTACAATTAAGGGGAACCATGCCTGTGTTTTGCGGAGGCCTGCCTGAACCAGAGATTTATGCCGTTCAACATGGCCTCGACGCTGGCCAGCACGACATCCTCCTTCACACCCTTTGCGACGTAGACGTTGCCCCTCTCGTCCTCCAGCTTGATGGTGACCTCGGCCAGGGCGTCGCTCCCGCCGGTGATCGCGTCCAGATGGTACTCCTTGAGCCAGAGGCCGGAGATCTCGCCCACCGCCTTCCTTATCGCGTTTATCGCGGCATCGACCGGACCCACCCCTGTGGATGCCCCCACCTTCTCCTCATCCCTTATCTTCAGCCTGACGGAGGCCGTGGGCGTGATGGTGTTGCCCGTGGTGACCGTGATCTCCTTGAGCTCGACAATCTTCTCCTCTGGAGGAAGGGAACCCACCACGCTCTCCGCGATCGCCCTGAGGTCAGCCGCCGTCACCCTCTTCCCCTTGTCGCCGAGCTCCTTCACCTTCCTCGTTATCTCCCGCAGCTGCTCCGCCGTCGGTCTTATCCCCAGATCCCTGAGGCAGGCCCTGACCGAGCGGCTGCCGGCGTGCTTTCCCAGAACAACCCTGCGCCTGTGACCCACGAGCTCGGGCGAGAGCGGCTCATAGGTCGCCGGAAACTCCAGCACGCCGTGAACATGTATGCCAGACTCGTGCGTGAAGGCGTTCTCGCCGACTACCGGTTTGTTGGGAGGAATGTGAATGCCGGTCAGCCTCTCGACCAGCTCAGAGGTTTCCACGAGCAGCTTGGTTCGCACCCTGGGCTTTATCCCGTAGAACATTCTGAGCGAGAGAACGACCTCCTCCAGCGATGCGTTTCCAGCCCTCTCTCCTAGGCCGTTCACCGTCACGTGGACCTGCTCCGCGCCGGCCTCCACGCCAGCTAGGGAGTTGGCCACCGCCAGCCCGAGGTCGTTGTGGCAGTGGACGCTGATGGGGACCCTTACCGTGTTTTTTATCTCCCCGACTATCCGGTACATCACCCTCGGTATGACCACGCCGACCGTGTCAGGGATGTTTATCCTGTCGGCCCCTGCCTCCTCAACGGCCTTGTACACGCGCTTGAGGAAGCTCAGGTCGCTTCTCGTGGCGTCCTCGGCAGAGAACTCGACCGTGAGACCGTGCCTCTTCGCGTACTCGACGTGCCTGACTGCGCTTTCGAGCGCCTCCTCCCTGGTCATCTTCAGCTTGTGCTTTAGGTGGATGTCCGAGGTGGCTATGAAGACGTGGACGCAATCCACGCCGCAGTCTATCGCCGCATCGATGTCCTCCCTCACGCACCTCGCCAGCGCGCATATCTCGGCCTGGAGGCCCTCGCTCGCGATCATCCTCACCGCGCTTTTCTCCCCTTCGGAGACCACCGGCATTCCGGCCTCGATTGTGTCCACCCTGAGCTTGTCCAGCTGCCTCGCGATCGTCAGCTTCTGCTCTGGGGAGAGGGAGACCCCTGGCGTCTGTTCGCCGTCCCTGAGCGTCGTGTCAAATATCCTGACCCTCCTAGGCAGCCTCAGCTCGCGGTTCATCGTCCTTATGATTTCTCCGACGAATATTCCCTTCTCCACAAACACGCCCCTGTTTAATAGTGATGCGCAATTAAATATATGGGACGGCCATGGCAGGAAAGCGCATTCTGATCCTGGACACAACCCTGAGGGATGGGGAGCAGACCCCCGGGGTCGCCCTGACTCCGGAGGAGAAGGTGAGGATAGCACAGGCTCTAGACGATCTCGGGGTTGATATAATCGAGGCCGGCTCGGTCGCCACCTCGGAGGGGGAGAGAAAGGCAATCTGCGAGATCTCGAGGCTGGGGCTAGAGGCGGAGATCTGCACGTTCGCTAGGGCACTGAAGGAGGACCTGGACGAGGCGGTGAAGGCCGACGTCGACAGCGTTCACCTCGTCGTCCCCGCCTCCGATCTCCATCTGAGGTACCGGCTGAGGAAGTCGAGGGAGGAGGTGAAGAGGATGGCCGGGCAGTGCATAGACTACGCCATCTCCCACGGGCTGAGGGTGGAGTTCTCGCTCGAGGACGCGACCAGAGCAAGCGAAGATTTCGTCCGGGAGCTCGTGGAGCTTGGGATCGATCACGGCGCCCACAGGATCTGCCTCTGCGACACCGTCGGGATCCTGACCCCTGACAGGGCCAGAAGCTTCTACGCGAGGTTTGCTGAGATCGTGAAGGTGCCGCTGGCGGCCCACTGCCACAACGATTTCGGAATGGCCACGGCGAACGCCGTTGCCGCCGTTGAGGGCGGAGCCAGCGAGGTTCACGTGACGGTCAACGGGCTCGGGGAGAGGGGAGGAAACGCCGCCTTGGAGGAGGTCGCCGCCGCTCTAGTCTACCTCTGCGGGAAGAAGCTGGGGATAAGGATGAAAAAGCTCTACTCGGTCTCCAAGCTCGTCGAGAGTCTTGCGGGCGTCCCCGTTCCCCCAACGAAACCGCTTGTGGGTGAGAACGCCTTCGCCCACGAGGCCGGCATCCACGTTCACGGCATCCTGAGAAACCCGCGGACCTACGAGCCGATCAATCCGGAGGATGTCGGGCAGAGGAGAAGGATAGTCTTCGGGAAGCACATCGGGAGCCACGCCATAGAGGCCGAGCTCAGAAGGCTGGGCTTCAGGTTCACGAAGGAGCACGTCATGGAGATCTTCAAGCAGGTGAAGTGGCTCGGGGATCAGGGGAAGGCCGTCACCGATGACGAGCTCAGGGCGATAATCGACGCGGTGATGGGCAGGAAGTTTGAGGAGGCAATCAAGCTCGAGGAGCTCACCGTCGTCAGCGGGAACAAGATAACTCCGACGTCATCCGTGAAGGTGAAGTTCGGAGACAGGGAGTTCACCGAATCCGGAACCGGGGTCGGTCCCGTCGACGCCGCCATGAACGCGATAAGAAAGGTCGTTGAGGGAGTGTCCGACATACGCCTGCTAGAGTACCACGTCGACTCGATCTCGGGAGGAACCGACGCCGTGGTCGACGTGACCGTGAAGCTCACGGATGGAAAGAGAATAGTCACGGCGAGGGGGATAAGCGGAGACATAATCATGGCCAGCGTTCAGGCGATGCTGAACGGTGTCAACAGGTTCCTGTGGGACAAGAAGCGGAGGGGTAGACATGCCGAAGGCAAAAAGCGAAGTTGAGGAGCACATCTATCTGCCGGAGAAGGACGAGGTGCTCGGGATCGTCGACCAGATGTTCGGCAACGACAGGGTGCGGGTGAGATGCAGGGATGGAAAGATAAGGAACTGCAGGATTCCGGGCAAGCTCAGGAAGAGGGTCTGGATCCTCGAGGGCGATGTCGTTGTTGTGAAGCCGTGGGCCGTTCAGGGCAGCGAGAGAGGAGACATAGTCTACCGCTACACGAAGACGCAGGTGGAGCGGCTGAGGAAGATGGGCCTCTGGGAGTGAGCCCGAGGGGGTGCCCGGCCTGGACGATTTCTTCGAGGCCCTTGGGAGAAGAAAGCCGGAGCGCCTGGAGAAGGACTCGGAGATTTACAAGATAATGGCCAGCGTCTTCGATCAGTCGACCATCCTCACGCTCTGCAGGATGGTCAACAGGGGAATCTTTGAAATGGTTTACGGGGCCGTCTCAACCGGGAAGGAGGCGAACGTCTTCTGCGCGGCCGACAGGGACGGGAACTTTCTGGCCGTGAAGATCTACAGGGTAGCGACATCCGATTTCAAAACCATGTACAGGTACCTGGTTACCGACCCGAGGTACACCAAGGTACCTCACGAGAGGCGCCGGATAATATTCGCCTGGACATCGCGCGAGTTCAAGAACCTGCAGAGGGCGCACGAGGCCGGGGTGAGGGCGCCGAGGCCGGTTGACCATGAGAAAAATGTTCTCGTGATGGAGTTCCTCGGGGAGAACGGGATTCCGTACCCGCGCATGAAGGACCGGGCGCCGGACGATCCCCGGCGGGCCTTCGAGATGATACTGCAGGACATGAGGCTACTCTACCAGAAGGCCGGCTTGGTCCACGCGGATCTGAGCGAGTACAACATTCTGATGGCACCCGAGCCGTACATAATAGATTTCTCCATGGCCACCGATGTTGAGAGCCCGATGTCGTCAAGCTATCTGGAGAGGGACATCGCGAACATACTCAGGTACTTTGGGAAGCTCGGGCTGAGAGTCCCGGACGCCCGCGAGATCATGAAATACATAACCGGCCAAGGGTGACTAGAGCTTCACCTCTATCGAAACCTCTTCCGGGATCTGGAGGCGCATCAGCTGTCTGAGGGCCCTCTCGTCCGCCCTTATGTCAATTAGCCTCTTGTGTATCCTCATCTCCCACCTGTCGAAGGTCGCGGTTCCCTCCCCGTCGGGCGATTTCCTCGTGACTATCTTTATCTTCTTCGTGGGGAGGGGAACCGGGCCTGAGTAATCCACACCGACGCGCTTGGCAATATCCACTATCTGTGAGCATACCTCCTCGAGCTTCCTCACATCCGTGCTGCTGAGCTTTATCCTTGCCTTCTGCACGGCTATCCCTTACTCTAAAGGTGCCGGAAGGGGTAAAAAAGCTTACTTGGCCGGAACAACATCCACGCAGACGCCGGCCGCGATCGTCATTCCGATGTCCCTTATCGCGAACCTGCTGAGCTGCGGGATCTCGGA
>CAZZKZ010000193.1:0-3583 GCA_964654915.1 Hadarchaeota archaeon (SeqCode) | reverse complement strand
CACTCCACGCTGCCCTCCACCGCAACATCCGAGTCATCCCTGAGCCTCATTCCCCTCCTCCTTAGGGCCGCCGCATTCGTTTCCGAGAACTCCAGCTCGTTCAGGTTGACGAAGGCCCCCTCCAGCCCGTCCAGCCCTCCCAGGAGTCCGATTATCCTTTCCTCCCGTCCCGGGATCGCCGGGATCTCCACTCCAGCATCCAGCCCGACCTCCCGGGCCCTCGCGACCTGATCAGGGTCAAAGAGATGGAACCTGACCTCATCCACGCCGGCCTCCCTCATCCTCCGCAGCCTCTCCACCGAGACGGGCGTGCAGAGGTAGACGTGAATGTGGTGTTCCCTGCCGAACCTTCCCTTCAGGAGCCTCACGTACCTCAGCATCCGCCTGAACCTCAGAAGGGGATCCCCTCCGGTTATGCCGCTCCCGAGCGCGTCCATCTCCTCCGCCTCGCGGACGATTTCTCGCCAGCCTCTGACCGGGCGCTCGTTCGCGTAGACGACGTCCTTCCCCCTCCTCTTTCTTGAAAGCGGGCAGTAGAAGCATCCCCTCCTGCAGAGACCAGTCAGGAAGAGGACGAGCTTTGCCCCCTCCAAGCAGAGCCTGCACCCGTCGGGGATCTCCCCAACGGACATCCCGCCCCCGGCGGTTATTTTAATCTTTTGCACGAGTCTCAATATCCTTTTATATCATTTAAGAAGATTAATTTTGGTGAGTCATGTCGAAGGTGAAGATAGACGTTCAGAACATAGTCCTCTCAGTCATTTATCCTAATACGGAGTTTGATCTTGAAAGGCTGGCCAGAGTTCTTGAGGATGCGAGATACGACCCCGAGGTTTTTCCGGGAATAGCCTACAAGTCCGAGGACCCGCCGGCCTCCTTCCTGATCTTCGCCTCGGGCAAGATGAATTGCGTCGGGGCGAAAAGCATGCAGGACGCGAAGATGGCGATAGACAAGCTCACCAGAAAGATGAAGGCGGGAGGGGTGAAGATAAGGGCACCGCCCAAGATCCAGGTTCAGAACATAGTTGCGTCGTTCGACTTCTTCAGGGAGTTCGATCTCGAGGCCATCGCCAGAAGCTTCGACAACACCGAGTATGAACCGGAGGTCTTCCCCGGTTTGGTCTTCAGGCTAGACGATCCGAAGGTGGTCGTCCTGCTCTTCGTCTCCGGCAAGGGAGTTTGCGCCGGTGCCAAGACGATGGCGGAGATAAAGAAGGCGGCGCAGAAGATAGACCGCCTGCTCGGGGAAAAGTTTTCCGCGAAGGTCTAGCGCCAGCGGGCATCAGGGTTAAAGACACTTTTCAGCAATCTTTAGAAAGATGAGGAAAGTCGTTCTCGTCAGATATGGCGAGATAGCCCTGAAGAGCACACCCGTGCGCGTCAGGTTCGAGAAGCTGCTGCTTTCAAACGTGAGAAGCATGGTGGGAGAAATAGGCAGGGTCTACAGGAAGATGGCCAGAATAGTCGTGGAGACGGACAGCCCTGAGAGGGTCAGCCGCATCCTGTCAAGGGTTCCGGGCGTGGTCTCCTGCAGCCCGGCGGTCCGCGTCCCTTCGGATCTCCGCGAGATCACCGAGGCGGCGGTCGCCGTCGCCAAGAGATCGATCGGGAGGGGGGAATCCTTTGCCGTCCGGACGAGCAGGGAGGGAAGCCACGGCTTCACGAGCATCGAGGTCAGCAGGGTCGTTGGCGAGAGGATCCTCCGGTCGGTAAGCGGCAGCAGGGTTGACCTCTCCAGCCCCGACAGGGAGATCTTCATCGACGTAAGAGGCGACGAGACCTTCATCTTCACGGGGAGAATCGAGGGCGTTGGCGGACTTCCGGTCGGTAGCGAGGGAAGGGTTATCTGCATCTTCGGGGGAGAGCCTAGGGACGCCAATGCGGCTTTTCTCATGATGAAAAGGGGCTGCGCCGTGGAGTTCCTCTCCTCAACCCCAAATGTAAGCCTCGTGAGAAAGCTCCTGATTCATCATCCCCATTACCGCGTATTCATCTGCCGGGCAAAGTTGGGGTCGGTCGAGGGTGCGCCGGTCAGGGTCAGGTCGGTTCTGAGGAGGATGCTCATGCTCAGGGTCGGCGGTGCGCTAGCGGAGCGGAGGGGAGCATCCTGCCTGGTGACCTCGGACGGCCTGAGGGAAATCCTCAGGTTTGGTCTCAAAGGGATAGAGCTGATGGACCGGGTCTCTGCGGTCCCCGTCCTGCGCCCGCTTCTCGGCCACGACCTCGCCTCCTGCAGCCTCCCGAAGGTTCAGGGGAGGGCCAGCCTGCCATCCCCGCGGACGCTGGCGGGGTTTGAGAGGGAGTCATCGGCGATGCTGGAAGAGATTGTCGGCTCCCTGGCTGAGCTGGAGGTGAGACTCTGAAGGTGGTCGTTAGGCCGGCCGAGGAGGTGAGGCCGGAGTTCCCCCTCCTGCCGTCAAAGCTCCACACGCAGCTCGCCTGCGCCCTCTCCCTCCTAGCAAGGGAGAAGGTGGAGGTGCGCTCGCCCCTTTCCTCCTCCGAGACCCGCGTGATCCTGAAGGTGATCGAGGACCTCGGCTTCCTCGTCAAAAAGTCCTCCGCCTCTTGGACCATCTACCCGCCCGACAGAATCACCCTCACGAAGAAGTCCCTAAGCGTCGGGAGTTCCGCCACGGCGCTCGCCATGCTCTCTTCCGCCCTGAGTCTCTTTCGCATCTCTGTGGTTCTCACGGGAGACTCCACCCTCAGGGCGAGGAAGATGTCCTCTCTGCTCTCCGCCTTTCACAAGATGGGCCTCGACGTTCACTCGACCAAAAAGGATGACACGCCCCCCTTCATAGTCTTCGGCGGTGAGGCCGGAGGCGGAAGGGTCTCCCTCACGGCCGGCGAGGTGAGGCATCTTCCAGCCTTGGCCGTGGCGGCCCCGGGCACAGCCGAAGACACGGTTTTCCAGTTTCCGGCGAAGGATGCAAGGCTCTTCGTTGAACCAGTCCTGGATGTCTTCGGCCAGGCACGCGTAAGGGTCGAGAGCATGCCCGGGATCCTCGCCTTCCCGAAGCAGACGGTTTCGGGCTTCACGTACACGGTGAGGGAGGAGCTGTCCAGCTCGGCCCCCTTCATAATTCTCTCGCTTCTGAGGGGAAGGGAGATCCGCTTCAGGCCGGGGAAAATCTCCGGCAGGGATCAGCTCTTCCTCTCGCTTCTGAGAAAGTTCGGCTTTGGGGTCTCGCAGACAACGCGGTCGATCAGGCTGTGCGCCGGCAGACCCCGTGGCGCTTCGGTGGATCTCTCCCAAGCACCGGAGCTCCTGCCCATCTTTGCTGTTCTTTCCTGCTTTGCGAGGGGAAGGAGCGAGATCAGGGGTCTTGAGGAGGCGAGGTCTTCAAAGTCAGATCGGGTACAGGCCATGTTCACGGCCCTCAGACGTCTCGGGGCAGATGCGGTGGTTTACCAGGACAGAATGGTCATCAGGGGATCCGCCTCGCTCAGAGGCGGGGAGGTGAGCGGGGCCGGCGCCCACGCGGGGACCGCGGCCCCCTGCATCGCCGGCGGCCTGGCCCAGGGGGGGGGGGCGGGCGGTCACGGACCGGAGGCCCCACGGCCGGCCCCCCCGCGCCCCATC
>CAZZKZ010000192.1:0-5373 GCA_964654915.1 Hadarchaeota archaeon (SeqCode) | reverse complement strand
GGTTGTACCCGCCCCCAGCCCCGAGCCCCGACCGCCCACCCCGGCCGTCGCCCTCTTCATTTCCCCCTCTACCCGCCCGAGCCCGTCCTGTCCAAACTCCGAGCCGGGCAGCTTGACTGTTAGGAGGTCTGGGGAAAATGTGTTTATCGCCCACGCAACCCTCTCGGGGGCGGCAACTATCGCGAGATCGGCGCCGGACCGCAGGGCCGCGAGGGCTGTAAGGGCCGGGGCACCGACGTACCTCTCGCTGCCGCCGACGATCAGGACAACACCGTTCTCGCCCTTGTGGGAGTCTGACCTCCTCTCCGGCAAAGCTCTGGCAGCTTCGCGGGCGGTGACGCGGGGTGTTTTCATACGGTCAAACCTCCGGGGTGAAATAAATAAAACTTATCAAATCCTAGTTATTCTCTGATATGCCGGAGAGGCTGAGACCCAAGATAGTGGTGCGGATACCCGGACCGAAGGCCAAGAAGATGGTCGAGCGTGACCAGAGGGTGATGTCTCCGTCATACACGAGGGCGGAGCCGATAGTGGCGATCGAGGGAAAGGGATGCTACGTCAAGGATGTTGACGGGAACGTCCTCCTCGACTTCTCCTCCGGGATGTTCGTGCTGAACTACGGCTACTCCCATCCCAGGCTCATAAGGGCGGTTGAGGAGCAGCTGAGGAAGCTGACTCACTTCGCCGGCACCGACTTCTACTACGAGCAGCAGATCGTGCTGGCCGAGATGCTCAGCGAGATAACCCCGGGGAATTTCAGGAAGCGTGTGTATTTCGGGAACAGCGGGGCGGAGGCGGTGGAGGCGGCCATGAAGTGTGTCAGGTGGCACACGAGAAAGCCGAGGATAATAGCGTTCATGGGGGGGTTCCACGGGAGGACGTATGGAGCCATGAGCCTCTCCTCGACCAGGGTTCTCCACCACCGTTACTTCTTCCCGCTCGTTCCGGGCGTCGAGTTCGTTCCCTTCCCGTACTGCTACAGGTGTCTGTTCAGGCAGAGCTATCCCGGGTGCGACTTCCTCTGCGTGGAGTTCCTGAGGGAGAGGCTGAAGACCGTGGTGCCGCCCGAGGAGGTCGCCGCGGTGATCACGGAGCCCATCCAGGGGAACTCCGGCTACATCGTTCCGCCTCCGGAGTACTATCCGATGATCAAGGAGATCTGCGACGAGCACGGGTGGATATTCATAGCCGACGAGGTTCAGACTGGGCTGGGCAGGAGCGGGAGGATGTTCGCGATTGAGCACTGGGGGGTTGACCCTGACATCGTCTGCGTGGCGAAAGCCCTCTCCGGCGGGATTGCTCCGATAGGGGCGACCGTGGCGAGGGAGGACATAATGGACTGGGAGCCGGGGGCACACGCTTCGACCTTCGGTGGCAACCTCGTGGCTTGCGTGGCGGCGATCGAGGGGCTGAAAATCGTGAAGGAGGAGAGGCTGGTCGAGAGGGCTGCGAAGCTCGGTGAGAAAATCATGAAGAGGCTCCAGGAGATCGAGGAGACCTCCAGGCTGATCGGGGACATCCGGGGGAAGGGTCTCATGATCGGCATTGAGCTCGTGAAGGACAAAAAGACAAAGGAGCCGGCCGTTCGGGAGAGGGAGCAACTCATCCGGGAGGCGCTGGACAGGGGGCTCATACTGTTCAGGGGAGGGCAGTCGGCCATAAGGATAGCGCCGCCGCTGGTCATTCCCGAGGAGGATCTGGAGATTGGGATGGAGATCTTCGAGCAGTCGCTCCGAGAGGTAGAGAAGAAATGCTGATGCTGAAGCCTCACTTTCGCGTGAATGAGAGGGGGCACCTTGTGATAGGAGAGATGGATGCCGTTGAGATTGTTGAGAGGTTCGGGAGCCCGCTCTACGTAATGGATGAGCGAAGAATTCGGGAGAACTACCGGAGGTTCCACAGGGCGTTCTCTAGCAGGTGGCCAAGAATTCTGGTGTGCTATGCGCTGAAGGCGAACTCGAACCTGGCGGTGGTCAGGATTCTGCAGACAGAAGGTGCCGGGGCGGACGTCAGCTCGGAGAACGAGATAAAGATAGCGCTTGCCGCCGGGATTCCGGGGGAGAGGATGGTCTTCAACGGCAACAACAAGAGGCCGGTTGAGCTCGAGCTGGCGATCGCGAATGATGTTGTCATAAACGTCGACAGCATGCAGGAGCTGGAGGCCGTGGAGAGGATCGCCTCCGGGCTCGGGAGGAGAGCAAGGGTGTCCTTCCGGATAAATCCGAACATCTCTGCCCCGACGCATCCGCATCTTGCGACTGGACTCAGGGAGAGCAAGTTCGGGCTGGACGTCGAGAGCGGGCAGGCGATCGAGGCCTACCGGAGGGCGGCGAAGATGAATCATGTGGAGGTTGTGGGGGTTCACTCGCACATAGGGTCGCAGATTCTGGATCCGAGACCGTTCGAGGAGGAGGCCAGAAAGCTGATGGATTTCGTCGTTGAGGTCAGGAGGGAGCTCGGGATAACGCTGAGAATGGTGGACTTTGGTGGCGGGATCGGGATCCCCTACCGGCCGGAGGATAGGGAGCTTCCGGTTGAGGAGGTCGCGGAGAGGGTGGTCGGGGTCGTCGCGGAGGTAGTTGAAAGGGAGGGGCTTGATCCGCCCACGCTTGTGTTCGAGCCGGGAAGGTACATAGTCGGGGATGCCGGGGTTATACTGGCAAGGGTCGGGTACGTCAAGGAGAGGGTCGGGATGCCCGCCTGGGTTTCCGTTGACGCCGGAATAAATGCCTTGATAAGACCGGCCCTTTACGGAGCCTACCACCACATTGAGCTGGCCAACAAGATGAATCTGCCGAACACGGTCGAGTACAACGTGGCCGGGCCGCTGTGCGAGTCTGGGGATGTTCTCGGGAAAAACAGGAGGCTGCCTCCGGTGGAGCCGGGGGACATCGCGGTTGTGTTCGACACCGGGGCGTACGGGCTTGCGATGTCAAACCAGCACACGGCGCAGTCGAGGCCGGCGGTTGTGCTTGTCAACGGGGACAGGGCGGAGGTCATCAGGAGGAGAGAGACCGTCGAGGATCTTATCAGGCTGGACAGGATCCCGGAGTGGTTGAGATGAGTCTGCTGGTCGTGAAGTTCGGGGGGACTAGCGTCGGCAACATGGAGAGGGTGAGGAGGAACGCGGAGGCCGTGGCAAGGGAGGTCAGGAAGGGCAACTCCGTGATCGTCGTTGTGTCGGCGATGGGGCACACGACGGACTCGCTGATCAAAATCTACAGGAGATTTTCGAGAAAGATTGACCCGGAGAGGCTGGACTTTGTCATGGCGCTGGGGGAAAGGCTGAGCGCGAGGATCTTCGCTAGGGCCCTGAATGATCTGGGCGTGGAGAGCAGGCCGGTTGATCCCCTGCACAGGGAGTGGCCGATCATCACGGACAGCAGGCACGGGATGGCCAACATAGATCTGGCGGAGACGGAGAGGAGGGTCAGGAAACACATCGCGCCGCTCGTGGAGAGGGGTGTGGTTCCGGTCATCTGCGGATTTCTCGGGAGAGACAGGAAGGGAAGGATCACGACGATCGGGAGAGGAGGAAGCGACACGACGGCGTTCGTGATCGGGAAGTGTGTGTCGGCGGACCTTGTGCTGATAGTGACAGATGTTGACGGGGTGATGAGCGCGGACCCGAATCTGGTGAGCGGGACGAAGCTGGTCGAGGAGATAACCGTGGAGGAGATGAGGGACCTGGCGAGGTTCGGTGCACAGGTCATGCATCCGAGGGCGATGAACTACAAGAGCCCGGAGATTGAGGCGAAGGTGATCAACTTCAGGTGGTTTGACCTCGGGGCGCCGGGGACGAAGATAGTTGGGCCCTTCGAGAAGCCCGCGGAGGTCAGGCTCTACCCCGAGCCGCTGGCGATGGTAACTGTGGTTGGCGAGCGAATGCAGACGAAGCCTGGCATTCTCGTGAGGGTTGCGGAGCCCGTAAGCCGGGCGGGGATAAACATATTTGGGGTCTCGATAGGGCCGAGATCGTTCTCGCTGTATGTCAAGGAGAGCGAGGCCGAGAAGGCGGTTGAGCTGATCCACCAGGTGGTGAGGGAGGATCCCGTCATGAAATCGGTGACCGTGCAGAAGGGCCTGGCGATGATAATCACGGAGAGCGAGAAGTTCATCTACACGCCCGGGGTCATAGCGAAGCTTGCGAGGCCAGTCGGCGAGGCCGGGATAAACATAATCGAGATTCTTTCGAGCAGGGCGTCCATAAGCTTCTTCGTCGACTGGGAGGTAAGGGAGAAGGCGCTCGGGCTCTTTGAGAAGGCGATGAGGGAGATGTGATGTTCGAGGGTGCCCTGACGGCGATGGTCACACCGTTCGATGAGGAGGGGAGGGTGGACGAGGAGGGGCTGAGGAAGAACGTGGAGTTCCAGATAAGGAGCGGCATACACGGGCTCGTTCCGGTCGGGACGACCGGGGAGTGCTCGACCCTCTCGTACGATGAGCACATAAGGGTCGTGGAGATCGTGGTGGAGGCCGCGGGGGGGAGGGTCCCGGTTCTGGCGGGGACCGGGAGCAACTCGACCTGGGAGGCGATAATGCTGACGAAAAGGGCGAAGGAGGCGGGGGCGGACGGGGCGCTGGTCGTGGTGCCGTACTACAACAGGCCCAGCCAGGCTGGGCTGTACGCCCACTTCAGGAAGATAGCGGAGGAGGTGGACATACCCATCGTCATATACAACATTCCGTCGAGGACGGGGGTGAACATTCTGCCGGAGACGGTGGCGAAGCTGGCGAGGCTGAAGAACATAGTCGGGATAAAGGAGGCGAGCGGGGACATGGAGCAGGTCAGGAGGATAATCGAGATGGTGGACAGGAAGGATTTCATAGTGACCTCGGGCAACGACTCGGATACGCTGGAGATTATAAGGCTTGGCGGGGTCGGGGTTATCTCCGTGGCCTCGAACATTGTGCCGGATAGGGTTGTCGGGCTGGTGGAGGCAGCCAGAAGGGGGGACTGGGAGAGGGCGGAGAGAATTCACTCGGAGCTGCTCCCGCTCTTCAAGGCGCTCTTCATAGAGACGAACCCCGTTCCCGTGAAGACTGCCATGAGGTGGATGGGGATGCCGGCCGGCGGGGTGAGGCTCCCGCTCGTGGAGATGGAGCCGGAGAACCAGAGGAGGCTCCGGCAGGTGATGGTTGAGGTGGGGCTGCTGGCGGGGGGACCGGAGTGATCGGGGTTGTTCTCTGCGGGGCGTGCGGGAGGATGGGGAGGGCGATAGTGAGGGAGATCGTCAGAAGCGGGGATATCAGGCTGGTTGCGGCCACCGCGGCGCCGGGAAGCCCGAGGGCAGGAAGGGACGCCGGGGCGGTTGCGGGGCGTGGGCAGGACGGTGCCGCGGCCGGGGTGGCGGGGGAGGTCTGGCGGCTGGG
>CAZZKZ010000191.1:0-1612 GCA_964654915.1 Hadarchaeota archaeon (SeqCode) | reverse complement strand
CTGTCGAGGATTCTGATGGCGTTTATGTCGCAGGCGTGGACGCCCACTAGGACGATCCTCCTGTCGTCGAGGATGGGTCTGTAGCCCTCGTCCGGCGTGAACCTGAAGATCTCCTCGGATGTCGTGACGAGGGACTTCTTGGGCGGGATCATCGTCCTGACGTAGTTCAGCTCGGCCTGATCGGGGGAGTCGACCCTCGAGAAGGCGAAGTTTTTGCCGTGCCTGACCGGGGCGTGGACTTCGCCGTCTTCTTTCAGCCTGTCGAAAAGCTTCTTCAGGTCATCCTTCGGGAGGATTCCATGCTTCAGGCGACCACCCCGTTACCTCATCCCCTTGACGGGTGGAGGATATAAATGAATATCGTCGTGCTAGCACATGAGCAGGAAAAGCCAAAGAGGGATGTAGATTCTCCTCCCTTCCAGATTGAGGATGTCGCTGGTCACTATCAGGCTGAAGGGAGGGCTGTGTTCCTCCTCGAACTCATCCAGTCCTCTGAGCTTTTTGTGCGGGATTTCGCTCCGATACGTGACCTCTGTCGGCACCGGGCGTTGTGCGGCCTCAATCACTATGTCCACTTCGTGACCCTGCGGGGTCCTCCAATAGAAGAGCCGGGCGCCGGGGCCCGAGAGATGGAACTGCAGTCTGCGGCAATGCTCATGCACGAGGGTCTCGATTACCCTTCCCAGGACGGCGGCGTCGCTCAGCAGGGATTCATCGAGCTGCCCGAGCAGAGCGTTTCTCAGGCCGACATTCGTCACGTAAACCTTTTTCCGCTTCCTTTTCCTGGTGGCCCGACTCTTCGAGTAGAACTCCGCCCTGGAGATGAGAAAGACCGCCTCAAGATAGTCCAGGTACCGCTTGAGGGTGTCGAGCTTGAGCGAAAGGGTGTCGGAGAGGCTGGATTCCTCGACCAGGCTGGATGAGGCGTCGGCCAGCAGGAGCATCAGCTCCTCCAGGGCCACTGGGTCCCGGACCCCGAAGACCTGAACCACATCCTTGTAGAGAGTGAGGCTCAGGTAATCCCTCAGCTTCTGGGCGCACGCCCTCAGGGAGCGCTCGCCCAAAAGTCCCGGAAATCCGTCCTTGAGCAGGTACTCCTGGAGGAGTGACTTCAGCAGGCTCTCGTGCGGGATCAGCTGGGACCGGGTCTCCTTGAACGTGTCAAAAAGTTCCTTGACGTTTCCCGTTCTTATCGCTCTGGAGAACGCGTCCCGCATGGTCAGGCTGAGCTGGTTGACGATTTTCCCGATCTCCGGATAGTGGTATCTGACAATGTCGACGAACTTCAGCGGCAGCATGATGAGAGGCGATATCCTCCCGACCAGCGACTCTGATGCTCCTCTGAGAACCTCTGAGCTTGAGGAGTGCGACACCACGAACTTTATGGGGTATCCCAGATCGTACCATCCTTTCAGCAGTCTGCTCCAGCCCTCGACCCTGCAGACCTCGTCCAGAAAGATGTAGACCGGCGCCCGGAGGGTCTGGAGCGGCTCGCGCAGGACCCTGGCGGTGGAGGCGAGCTCGAGCTGGGTTTTATAGGTCTTTCCCTTGAGGCACGGGCGGGGGCTTGAGTAGCACAAGAGCTGGTCTTGGCGGCTATACTCTCTGGGGC
>CAZZKZ010000190.1:0-1639 GCA_964654915.1 Hadarchaeota archaeon (SeqCode) | reverse complement strand
CCGAGGCGGGGGGGGCGGAGAGGAAACGCGGCGCGCCGGGGGGGGAGGGTGGGAGTCCCCCCCGCGGTGTCCGAAAGGCCTAAGAGAAGACGATAGAGGTGCTGGAGGAGGCGATAAGGGAGATGGGCGCCGGGAGGGAGGAGAAGCTCGGGGCCCTCAGGAGGCTTCACGAGTTCCTCGGGGAGTGACGGTTGCCCCGTAAATCTTATACCTCTCCGCGCCCGAGGGAGATTGGGTCCCGCGGTAGCTCAGCTTGGTAGAGCGGCCGGCTGTAGACCCGTCCGGCGGAGACCGGCATGTCGGGAGTTCAAATCTCCCCCGCGGGACCATTCAAATCAACCCATACGAGATCTTGTTCAGGCTGGTAGAAAAATGTGAAGCTACCCAAATTTGCCAAGCGTGATAAAATTTCGGTGGTCAGAAGAGACCACATTCCATTTTAGATTCACAACACCTTGAAGGCGAAAGTTCACTGGTGTAATTTCTCACCGCCACAGCCTCCTCACCGCCTCCAGCCCCCTCCTCCCAGTCTCCACAGACCTCTCGGGATTGAAGAGCTCGACCACAACCGCCCGGGAGTATCCGACCGACCTGAGCGCCCTCGCAACCGGCCGGAAGTCTATCTCCCCGTCCCCCGGAACCATGTGGTCGTCCCTGTTCCCGAGGTTGTCGTGCACGTGCACGTGGACTATCCCCCCGCCGATCCTCCTGACCTGCCTCCCTACCCACTCATCCGTCCTCCCGGACCTCTTCGCCACGAGGTGCGCGTGCCCGATATCAAGGCATATTCCCACGCCGTCGAACCTCCCGACGAGGCCCGGGAGCTCCTCGAGAGTCGCGTACGGCCCGTAGGCCGACCCCGCGTTCTCCACCGCCACCCTGATCTCGGCCCTCCGCGCCAGCCGCACGACCTCCGCCAGCGTCCTCTCGTAAATCTCGCCCGCCCTCCTCCACATCCACTCGACCTCCGGGACCGGGCACTTCCCGACGTGAACGACGAAGACCTCCCCTCCCAGCCTCTCGCATGCCGAGATCCCGTCCGCAAGCCTCCTCAGGGTGAGCCTCCTCAGCTCCGGGTACAGGCTGGACGGGTTGAGGTCCCAGAAGCTCCCGTGGACGGACACGCCGACGCCCCCCTCCTCCAGGATCCGCCTCATCCTCCCGATGTCAGGCCTCCTGACGCCCGGCCCGGCGTGCGGGAAGTCCCAGATGACCTCCACCCAGTCCGCGCCGAGCTCGACACAGGTCCTGACGGCCTCCTCCAGCCCCGACCGCGGGAAAAGCAGCGTCGAGAGGCCTATCCTCATCTCCCTCCCCCCATCGCCTCCGTCGCCCTCTCGTGCGCGGCCATGATGGGCTCGGGCAGCCTTCTCCCCCTGCAGGTCTCGAGCGCTATCCTGACCGCGCTTTCGAGCGTCACCCTGTGCCCGACGCTCACGTAGACCGGTCTCTGCCCCGGGACCGTGCGGACTATCGCACCGACCACCTCGCCCCTGTCGACGAGCGGCTCCCAGGCCCCGGCCCTGTCCGCCGGCATCCTCCCCTCCCCGACCAGCTTGCTCTTCGCCACGCCGACCGTCGGCCTGTCGATGACCACCCCGAGGCGGCAGGCCAGCCCCGCGCTCCGAGGGGGGGCAGG
>CAZZKZ010000189.1:0-2330 GCA_964654915.1 Hadarchaeota archaeon (SeqCode) | reverse complement strand
CCCCCCGACCCCCCACCCGCTCTCCTCCCCGGGCCTGAACATTATCCCCGCCCCGCAGCCGTACTCCGCCTGCTGCCTCCAGAACTTCCTGAGGCTGCCCTTGTAAAAGTGCTCGAACCTGGCCCTCCTCGTCCCGTAGATCTTCCAGCCAGCCCTCATCATCCTGAAGTGAAACTCCGAGTCCTCCCCCCACCTCACCCTCTCGTCGAACAGGCCCTCCGGCAGGGCCTCCCTCCTCCACACCCCGCACTCGCACGGGACGGAGTGCGTCTCCACGAGGTCCCTCTCCCTCAGCCCCGGCGTCGTGACCAGGCTGACCTGCGCCATCCCGGGGATGAAGTATATGCACCTCGCCAGATATCCCTGGCTCTCCGGGAAGACCTGCATGGCCGCCACCCCGCCCGCCTCCGGGGGCTCCTCAATCACCCTCAGGAGCTCCTGGACGCAGTCCCTCTCCAGCCTCACATCCGAGTTGAAGGTGAGTATGAACTCCCCGGTCGTCCGCTCTATCGCCAGATTCCTCCCCCTGCTTATGCTACAGCCCGGGGCCTCAACCAGCCTGAGTTTGGGCAGAACCTCCGCGTACCTCCTCACCACCTCCTGCGTGCCATCCGTGCTCCCGCCGTCCGTCACGACGAACTCTATCTCCTTCACGGGGTACGTCTGGGCGAGGAATGACTCGAAGAACCTCTCCAGCTGCCCGGCATTGTTGAGCACGGTCATGACCGCGCTCACTTTCCCGCCAGCTCCCGGTAGACCTCCAGAACCCTCCTTCCTATCTCCTCCCACCTGTAGTTCCTCACCCACTCTCTCCCCTCCTCGATCTTCTTCCTCCGCAGATCCTCATCCGTCAGGAGCCTCAGCAGCTTCTCGCTCATCTCCTCAACGTTCCCCGGCGTGAAGAAAAGCCCTCCCCTCCCGCCGCTGGCTTCTAGGAGCGGTTCTATCGCCGTGGCAACGAAGGGTACCCCCGCCGCCATCGCCTCCAGCAGAACGATCCCGAACCCCTCAACCGTGCTCGCCAGACAGAGGACGTGCGACGACTTGAGAATCCTCATCACATCCGCGTGGCTCTTTACGAACCCGAGGAACTCCACGCTCTCCCCCACCCCGAGCCTCGCCGCCAGCTCCCTCAGGCTCCGCTCTTCCGGCCCGGTCCCCACGATTTTGCACCTCAGGTTCGGGATTTCCCTCTTCAGCCTGGCCACCGCCCCGAGGACCTCGTCAACGTGCTTGTACTTCACGAGCCTCGATATGCAGCAGATGGTCGGATCCGCTTCACTCTCCGCCTTGATCCCGGCTATCCTCTCGACGTCAACCCCGTTCGGAATCACCACCACCCTGTCCCGCCCGACCCCGCACTCGACGAGCCTCCTGGCCGTGAACCCGCTAACCGCGATCACCCTGTCCCACCCCCTCGTCAGAATGTACCTCTCAAGCAACTCCCCGGCCACGCCGATCACCCCGACGTTCCTGATCCACCTGCCCACCCACACGTCGTGGTAGGTCGCAACGGCCGGTATGCCCGACCTCTTGGCGATCCTCCACGCCACCGGGTAGGCGATGAAGCACTGGCCGTCCACGAGATCCAGCTCCTCCCTCAGCCGCACCCCCTCCACCATGAAGCTCATCCTCTCGGCCAGGCTCCCCTTCTGCGAGTACCTCCTCTCCATCCCAAGCCTGATCACCCTTATCCCCAGAAACTCGCTCTCCCTCGGGTCGCCCTCCTCCCTCGTGGTCAGGACAACGACCTCCTCCTCTCTGGCGATCTCCCGGGCGAGGTGAAATGCCCTGGCCTCGGCCCCTCCCCTCACCTCAACCTCCGCACTCCTCGGGAAGAATTCAGTCACTATTCCTATCCGCATCAGATTACCTCACGCCCCATGGCTCATAAACCGTGCGCCGAGACACCCCAAGTTTTCATCAAGGGTCCCCGAATCTGGCAGGCCCAACCCCGGAGCCAGCTCAGACGCGGCGCTCCTGTCCGACCTTCCCGTAGTTCCCCTCGTACCACTCGATGAACATCCCCAGCCCCTCGCGGACGGAAACCTTGGGCTCAAACCCCATCCTCCTCAGCCTGGAGACATCCGCCAGCGTAACCGGAACATCCCCTGCCCACGATTTCCCCGTGTACACAACGCTCGTCAACCCCTTCAGCCCCACCGCCTCCAGAATCATCTCCACGATTTCCCTCACGGTCAGGCTCTCCCCGCTGCCCACATTGTAGGCCTCCCCCTCCAACCTTCCCCTTTTCAGGACGAGCATGGTCGCTTCCACGGCGTCCGAGATGTAGAGGTAGTCCTTCCTCTGGTTCCCGTGCCCTATCACCT
>CAZZKZ010000188.1:0-2536 GCA_964654915.1 Hadarchaeota archaeon (SeqCode) | reverse complement strand
GAGGAGGTCCCCTTCTGGTTCAGGAGGCACAGGGGTAGGACCTTCCTGGTCGTCATGGCGCCCTCGAGGGCCCGCGGGGTCAAGAAGCTCCTGACGAACTACGTGGCGAACAAGCTGAGCGAGATCCTCTTCATAAAGGCCGGCGGGATAGTCGAGGCCAGAATCCCCCACGAGACGCTCAGGAGGCTTCACGAGTCCAACCCGCAGGCGACCAAGCTGATATGGTTCGACAACGTCGACTACCCAGGGGTCGGGAAACTGGCCCTTGCCGGATCGGGGCTGGCCGACACGAAGCTCTACCGGGAGTACCTGCAGCACGGGAAGATATGGTACGTCGTCTTCGAGGTGGGGGAGAGGGGGCTCGTGGTCGGGATAACTAGGAACTGCGTTGTCACGCTCTTCAGCAGGTCGGACGTGAAGGATTTTGTCACCTACATCTTTGACTCGATTCTACCCCTGATCTCGAGGGAAGAGGCCGAGTGAGGGAAGCTTTTATTTCTGTCAGTGATGAGATTTCAGCCGGGGATGGGGTCTGATAGTCATAGAGATCCTAGGGACTGGGGACGCGAAATGCAGGAAGACGGAGGAGAACTGCAAGAGGGCCCTCGAGGAACTTGGGATAAGGGGAAAGGTCGTCCCGATCTACGATGTGGAGGAGATGGTCAGGCGGGGCGTGACGGCTTCGCCCGCCGTGATAGTCAACGGCAAGATCGTTCTCAGCGGTTCCATTCCGAGCGTCCGCGAGGTAAAGGAATGGCTCAGATGATCAGGGCCGCTTGAGTACAAGGACCGCGGCGGCTATCACTGCTATCACCAGCACTCCGATGATTGCCGGTCCGTACTCCGCCGGCGGAGCTGACGGCGCGGCCACCGGGTAGTTAACCATCAGGGTTCTCTCCGTGATGTTTCCGGCCGGATCTGTCACCCTTATGCGGAAGATGTTCAGACCGGGTGAGAGGGTAAGGATTGTGTTGAAGTAGCCCGCGCTCACCGGGATCGGTCTGCCGTTTATCGTCAGCCTTGAGCCTGGCTCGAGCCATCCCCTCAGGGTTATGACCCCGGTCTGGCTCTCGCATGTCCAGCCAGCCTCGGTTTCCGTCAGGGATATCCCAGGTATGAGGAGCTCAATGGTTGAGGGGGTAGTGTCTATCACTATCCTGTATGTTGCAATGCCGCTCTCGCCCCCCGTGTCCCTCGCCCTGACGCAGAAGACGTAGCTTCCGTCGGGCAGGCCTGAGTAGGATGCGGATCTGTTATCGGTTTCGTGCCAGTTCTCATCGTAGCCCTCAAGCCTGTAGAGGTACCTGACTGGGCTCGGGCCCCCCACCTCCGTCCAGGAGAACGAGACGGAGGTCGTGGAGGTCGGTGTTTCCCTCGGTAGGGTTGAAGTTATCTCCGGCGTCTGCGGCGGCGAGGTGTCAAGCCTTGCCTGAACGCTCGACCACGTGCCGATGTTGCCGGCTCCGTCCTTCAGCCAGAGGTAGATTGTTCTCACTCCCTCTCCCGGGACGGAGAGGGTCAGGCTGCCGGTCGGCAGGGCGCTTCCGGCGTAGTCGCTAGGACCGGTCGGCGGGGAGTCGAACTTGTAGTATGCCGTAACGATTCCGGAGTTCTCCGGCGGGTTGGTCCAGGTGAGCGTGAAGGAGTTCACGTTTGTCCATGTGCTTGGCGAGATGGAGAGGTTCTCCGGAGCGGCCGGCGGGATTGTATCGACCCTGAAGTTTCTGATAGCCGACCACGAGCTCAGGTTGCCCGCGTTGTCCCTGGCGCGGACGCGCCAGTAGTAGACACCGTCCGGCAGGGCGGGAAGCGTGATGCTCGAGGTCCCGGAGGTGCTCCAGTTCTCCACGGTCCCCGTCCAGACGAGCGGGGCACCGAACGTGTCCTCGTTGTCGACCTCAACCGTGTACACCACGGGCAGGGAGTTCTCGTTCACGTTCTGCCAGACCAAAGTGGGCGTGTTGTCGTTTGTGTTCTCTCCGTTCACAGGAGAGATCAGCATGGGTGCAGCCGGCGCAACGGTGTCTACCCTGAAGGTCCATACCGCCGAGTACGGTCCGGTGTTCCCCGCGTTGTCGCTGGCGCGGACGCGCCAGTAGTAGACGCCGTCGGCCAGGGCCGGCAGAGTTACGCTCGAGGTCCCGGAGGTGCTCCAGTTCTCCACGGTCCCCGTCCAGACGAGCGGCGAGCTGACGGTCTTTTCGTTTTCTACCTCTATTGTGTCCACCCCGGGCAGGGAGTTCTCGCTCACTTCCTGCCAGCCCAAAGTGGGCGTGTCGTCGTTCGCGTTCTCACCGTTCCCAGGAGAGATCAGCACGGGTGCAGCCGGCGGAACGGTGTCCACCCTGAAGGTCCATACCGCCGAGTACGGTCCGGTGTTCCCCGCGTTGTCGCTGGCGCGGACGCGCCAGAAGTAGAGGCCGGGGGCCAGGGACGGCGGGTTGGCGCTCGAGGAACCGGGGGTGCGCCAGTTCTCCGCGGCACTCGGCCGGAGGGGCTCACGGGGGTCGCAGAGTTCTTGGAACAGAGCCAGTGG
>CAZZKZ010000187.1:0-2360 GCA_964654915.1 Hadarchaeota archaeon (SeqCode) | reverse complement strand
TTGAAACGGCATCGGTGGCCCTGTTGTCCCTCACCACCCAGCTGGCGGGAACAACGGCAACGCTCAGGCTCCTCTCCCAGCAATACAGCGTCCCGCTTCCGGATGCGCGCCCCCCCTGGGGCCCCACCCTGTACGTTCCCGGGTTCACGAAGTAGGCGCGGGTAAGTGACACGGTCGTGTCTTGGCTGGCCATTCCCATCTGGCTGTACCCTACGGCCACCGTCGTGCCGCCGACCAAGACCTGGAACTCGGCCTTGTCGCCCGAAACTGAGGAGTTGAAGGCGGCGTGGAAGTTTATGAGTAGATACGAGTTCTCGCCGATGCGGATGTCCAGAGACATTCCCGAGAGATCCACAAAAGTCGTGCTAGTCGTGCTGACCGTCGTGTTCTCTCTGGCCCAGAAAACATCCGTGAACGCGTCCCTCATGTAGTCCGTCCAGAAAGTCCCGTTGTCGTATAGCGCCCCATTCTCCCCGTAGTACGCCGGGCTGGTGTGGTTGGGTGCCCAGTCGAGGATTATCCTGATGTTCCTCTTCCTCGCCTCGGAGATCAGCTCGCGGAAGTCGTCCCAAGTCCCGAAGCGGTTCTCTATCTGCTTGAAGTCCTTCGCCCAGTAGCCGTGGTAGCCCGTGCTGTTGTCGAGTTCGCTCGCCACGTCTATGTTGTTCACGACCGGCGTTATCCAGATCGCCGAGATCCCCATGCCGGCTATGTAGTCAAGCTTCTGGATGAGGCCGCGCAGGTCCCCTCCCCAGTAGTACTTCCAGTTTCCGTTCTCCCTTCTCGAGTCATAGAGGGGCGGATAGTTGTTCGCTGTATTGCCATCGTAGAATCTGTCCACCATCACCTCGTAGACGACCATGCCCTGCGGGTCGGTCGGGAGGGGCTGGGCGTGAACCCTGAAGGCGTTCAGTCTGGCTTGCGACTCGGAGTCGTATTTCGTCCCGAGGCCGCAGTCCCTGGCCGGGTCGTCCGCGTAATATCCAACCGTGTCCCCGTCCCTGAGCTCGAAGAAGTAGGACCAGTTCTCGTTTGCTGGCATGTTGATCACGGCTGTCCAGAAGTCGTAGATTCCGGACGGGACTCTGGACATGCTGACGTTCTCCTCGCCGGACGGCTTGACTATCCGGAGCTTCACGGAGGAGAGGTCGCCCCTGAAGGTTCTCAGCCTCAGCGTTATGTTCTCCCCGGCGAGAACGGCGTTGGCCCTCGACCCGTCGGCCCTCCTCAGGACTATTCCCGGAAGCGAGAAGTGCTGCTCGTCGAATGAGTCAAACCTCACGCCGCCCCAGGCTATGTTCTCATCTTGTGTGTAGGCGGCGGCGCGGATCCCGACGTTCCTCACCACCGGTGTCATGTTCTCGATGTCCGACCGCAGCCTCAGCCTGTACCTGATGAATCTGGAGGGTGGGAGACCGCTCAGGTCCGCCGGGAACTGTGTGAACGGGCCGTACTCCTGCCAGTTTTCTCCGTCGTTGCTGAGCAGAACGTATGCCTCCACCGACGTCGAGTGGAGGCTCTGCCTGCCGACCCCGACAAAGTCAAGGTATGCATAGGTCGGTGACTCGTCGTTCTCGTCCTCTGACCTGTAGAGGATGTGAACTCCGGACGAATGCACGTACAGCGGTGAGATCGGCACCGTCAGCCAGTCCGGGCTTCCCGAAGGCAGGACGCCCACAACGTCCCAGCTCACCCCGTTCCACATGAGGACCTGGATCCGCTCCCCATCGCCGCCCGAGCACCCGTATATGTTGAGGGAGACGTTCTCCCAACTGCGGTAGCTCGCAACCCGCAGGTAGTCGATGTAGATGCCTGAGGGTGACTTCGAGAACGGATTCTCATCTGCTATTCTTATCTCCACCGAGCCGTTCTCCACGGCACCATCCGGCAGAACTCTCGTGAGGTCTGTCCAGTCGGTCCCGCTCAGCCTCGCTAGCTCCCGCCAGACCGGGTCCGAACCGGCCTCGGCGGCTATCTCGCTAGGCGAAAGGGCGCGGTTCTCCACGCGGACATCGTCAATCTCTCCGATGAACCACTCGGCGGTTCCGCCTATGCAGCCTATGAAGAGGTTGTCGGGTGCGCTCACGACGTTGCCGCCTCCGCCGCGCTGATTCCAGCCGTCCTCGGACGTCCTGTCAACGCCATTCACGTACACCCTGATCGTCCCGGTTGAACCGTCGTACGTGAGGGCAACGTGCGTCCACTGGTTGAGCGGCACGGCGTTGTTGATCGCAACTCCGTAGTAGCCCCCTCCGGCGGACTTCAGGATGGCGCAGAGCTTCGCCTTGGCCGGATCAGAGGCTGGCTCTATGTACAGCTGCCAGCCGCTGGTCGGCTCCCAGATATACGAGCGCCTGACC
>CAZZKZ010000186.1:0-1582 GCA_964654915.1 Hadarchaeota archaeon (SeqCode) | reverse complement strand
CTCCCCCTGACGAGGTCCTCGATAACGTGGCCTCCGCCGTAATCCATTCCCTTTGTCTTGGAGAGGGCGGTCACACCGATGTAGACGTCAACCGCCGCTAGGCCGGCGTAGGCCGGGACGTCGTTGAGGTAGACCTCCCCTCCGCCGAACTTTATGGGCGGGTCCGAGTGGCCGAAGTTCAGGAAGGCCCCGGAGCTGCACATGGCCCCGACCGTCCCGGTCGTGACAACGTCGACCTCCTTCGCGGCCGCCTCGCTGCCCTTCTCCCTGACCAGCTCGACCATCTCCTCGGCCGTGAGGACGACGGCGTCTCCACGCCTTATCTTCTCGTTTATCTCGGCGATGCTCCTCCTGATTTCCATCACCTCTCTTCAACCTTTTGCGCAGTTATAATATAAATGCTGCTTTATTCCTCCCGGTTATATGACCTCTCGGCCTTCGATGGGCAGGACGGGTTGAGGCAGAGCCTGTAGGGCCTGCGGCCGCGCCTGCGCACAAGGATGACCGGCCAGCCGCACCCGTCGCAGGGCTTCTCCACCAGCTCGATCATTCCCTGCTGCGGCAGGGGGAGGGAGAAGTCGCAGGACGGGTAGCCGGAGCACCCGACGAACCTCTTCCCGCTCCCCCTCGCGACGACCACCCTCAGGTCCTTTCCGCACTTCGGGCACTTCCCAAGAACCGAGAGCCGCCTGTGGGCCTGGAGGAGGCCCTCGCCGACCTCCGCCTCCCTCGCCTTCATCTCCGCGATCAGCCTGGAGAGCTCCTCCCTCGCCATCCTGACGACCTCCTCCCAGTCCGCCTTGCCCTCCTGAACCATTCTCATCTCCTCCTCGAACCTCGCAGTCAGGTCCTCGCTCAGGATGGCGGGGCACACCCTCAGGCCCTCGACCACGGCCTGGCCTAGCTGCGTGACGGAGATCTGGTTTCCGCGTATGTAGCCCCTGTCGTAGAGGGTCTGGACTATCTGGCCCCTCGTCGCCTCCGTCCCGAGGCCGCGGGCCTCCACCTCCCTGACAAGCGAGGCCGGGTTGAATCTTGGAGGTGGCTGCGTTTTTCTCTCCTCCAGGACGACCTCCCTGACCGGAAGCTCCTCGCCCTGCTCGAGGTCGGGCAGGGGCTGCTCCTCCCGCTCCACGTACTTCCCGTATGACCTGAGCCAGCCGGGGGAGATGAGCCTCTGTCCGCGGAGGATGAACCTCTGCCCGCCTATGTCGAGGTCAACGCGCGCGCCCTCGACCACGGCCGGACTGTCGAAGACCGCCAGGAAGCGCCTCACGATCGTGTCAGAGCGCTTCCGGTGGGGTTCGGGCAGATCACCCGGAGGTTCGCCCGTCGGGTAGATCGCCGGGTGGGCCGGATCCGTCTTCCTGCCCTCGACCGGCGACAGCCTCCCGGCCCGCAGGAGGTCCTCCACCACCCGCGCGTATTCCGGCGATATCCTGGCGAGCCTCCCGAGTATCTCCCGGTAGCCTATCGAGGGGGGCAGCTTCTGGCGGCTCGTCCTCGGGGAGCTTATGAGGGCGGCCTGGGAGAGGGCCGGGGCGATGGGCGGTGTGCTCCTCGGGGGGGGGCCGCAGCGCGT
>CAZZKZ010000185.1:0-2587 GCA_964654915.1 Hadarchaeota archaeon (SeqCode) | reverse complement strand
TTATCTCACCACCGCTGCCAGAACCCCTCATATGATGCAACCTCTCCGCGCAGGAACTTGGCCAGCTGCCTGGCCTGGTGAAGGATCAGCTCGCTCCATGTGAACCTCCGATCCTTGTACCTCACCTCGGAAGCCAGCTCCCCGAGCACCTGCTCGAGGTATAAGCGCCTAACCTCATCCTTCATCTGGCAGATCCCGTTTACGATTTCAAATCCCTCCGGGGAAACCATACGCTTGCTCACCAGCTTCACCACCAGCCGGTCGATCACATGGGGTCTGAACTCCTCCATGAGGTCGAGAACCATGCTCGGCTTACCCGGCCTGTCAGCGTGCAAAAAACCACCGTAGGGATCAAGCCCGGCGTAGTGAACAGCCCTCCAGACATCGCCAAGCAGGATGCCGTACCCATAGTTGAGGAGGGAGTTTGCAGGATCCTTCGCGTACCTCCCGCTTCTCTCCTCAAACCCGAGCTTGCCGAGAATTCCTTTCAGCGCGCCCCAGTATAACCCGGCCGCCCTACCCTCCAAGTTCATGAGGGTCTCCCTCACCTCCTCAACCGTGTCACCCCTGACCAGCCGCACCTCCTCGCACAGCCTCTCTATCTCTTCGGCCGATGTGCGCATCAGTTCCGCGAGTTCTGGATCAGTATCTTTCCTCACCTTCGCCAAGGTTCCGAGAACGGCCTTCTGGTTTTTCATTTTTGCGTAGACGACCGCCCTCGCGATTTCGGCTCCCCGGAAGTCCTTGGAGGCGAAGTACTGCTCTCTGCGCGTGTTTACCGTTCGCATCATGGGTGGCATGAGTAGGGCCATGGCCTCTCCCCTGAAGTTCAGGACGATCAGGTCAACCCCGTGCTCCGCCAGCAGCCTCAGGGCATCCGTGCTCACGCTCCCCTTCCCGGAGATGATGACCTGCTCGAGATCCCTGGGATGCACGTGAGCAACAGTCTTCCCCTCCTCGCGCACGACAAGGGTCTCCCCCTGCACTCCCAGGAACTTCCCGAAGCCGTCAACTACGAGCCTCACTCGCACACCTCCAGGAACATGCAGCTGCTTGGGCACTCCCTTGACCTGCCCGGGTCCCTCTTCTGCGCGACGAGTTCTAGCTTTCGATCACGCTCCTCCAGCTACCAGTTCCTGAGGTCGTCGCCGATGAAGAAGATATCCCTGTCCACCACGAGCCTGTCATTCCTGAAGTTCAGGAGGATGGAGCAGCCAACGTCAACGGGAATCTCGTACAGGCTCTCTATGACAAGGGCGTAGCCCGTCGGGTAGAGGCGGTAGAAGTCCCTCCTCGGCCCGCCGACCTTCACGTCGAAAACGATGTGCCTGAGGTAGTCGTAGCAGTCGACGCTCAGGGTCCCGCTGAGGCCCAGGAGGGAGCCGCTGAGCTTGTGCTCGACGAGGAAGGGAATGGCCGTGGCGATGACGTCCAGCTCCGTGGCGAAGGGATGGGACGTCCTCGCCTCGTGATACGCCGCCGCGATCTGACTGGTAACAACATCCCAGACTGACCTCAGGAGGGGGGCAAAGGTTCCGACGTCCTCGAGCTCCGGCTTCTTGCTCTCCGCCTCCCACGCCCACCAGGCCTGAAAGTCCGGGCTGAGGTTTCCCTTTCTGGCCTCCGTGAAGAGGTGCTCCAGCATGTTGTGCACGCTCGCCCCGAGCAGGATCTCCCTCGTCCGCCTCGGCTGCTTCCTCTCAACATACATCAGGTAGACATCCCTAGCGCTCTCGCAGAACCTCCCGCAGACGGCGAACATCGAGATGCGCTCGGGGTAGTAGGGCTTGAGGGGCTCCTTCCACCAGCTCCAGCCGCGCAGCTCCCAGCTGACCCCGACCTCACGAGCAAGAGGATAGATGCGGTTGATAAGGTATTTGTGATCCAGAGCTGTTAGGTAGAAGACCATAGAGCTTGCCCCCCCTAGGTAGTTACCTTCTTTTGTGTTTTGTATGTTGAGAAAAATTCTTTCAACACTTCACCGAATAGCCATCGTGACTCTCCTCTGTCTTTGGATCCTTCGCTGTCACACAAAATCATTATTAACAACAGTTTCAACGCTTTCCTAGCAAAGGAACCTTGAAATTTGCGCCAGATTTGCCCCATTTTGCTATCAATAATCCTTCTCACATCCGGAACCCTAAGGTTGTTAATCGTGTCTAATGTTTTCCCTATGAGGTCTTTTTCAATGTGTTGATCTAATATTTTGCTTAGCTCTCTACATAGTTCAATGCTTGGCTTGATTAAGTTTTGCTCTACCAACCTTGCCAATCTATTTCTAATCCCCATGGAATGATGGTGAAAAATAATCGGGAACATGTAATGCTCTACATCAAAAGGTTCCATCTTAGACACTTCCCAAAATATATATGCTGAAAGAAATTCGTGACCGACAAAGTTCAACGATTCTAGATCTCTTTGATAGAAGACTTTGCCGATATCATGATAAACTATCATCCTCTCAACGTATTTCTGGTCAAAGGCACTATCCCACAGAGGAGAGCCCTTGAGTTCGCTTAATGCCTTTAGACAACTCTTTATATGATCTTCGAGGGACTGGTATGACAACTCGGATTCCTTGTAGGCA
>CAZZKZ010000184.1:0-6466 GCA_964654915.1 Hadarchaeota archaeon (SeqCode) | reverse complement strand
GTGGTTGTCGCCCACGGGACGGACATGATGGCGTACACGGCCGCCGCTCTGAGCTTCATGCTCAAGGGGCTCTTCCGCCCTGTTGCTTTGGTCGGTTCGCAGCGCTCGTCCGACAGGCCCAGCAGCGACGCCGCCCTCAACCTGATCTCGGCGGTCACCTTCGCCGCGAGGTCCGATGTGGCCGAGGTCGTGGTCGTGATGCACGGCTCGATGTCTGATGACATCTGTCTGGTCCACAGGGGGACGAAGGTGAGAAAGTGTCACACCAGCAGGCGGGACGCATTCGAGAGCGTGAACCGGCCACCACTAGCCGTGATAAGGGGTGGTGAGATAGAGCTGCTCGAGCGGAACTACAGGAGGGCAGGCGAGAAGGGACGGGTGAGGGTGGACGGAAAGTTCGAGCCGCGCGTTGTTCTGATCAAGGCTACCCCGGGCTGCAGCTCCGACATCCTTGAGGCGGCGGTGGATCTCGGCTACCGCGGCATAGTGATAGAGGGAACGGGACTGGGCCACGCTCCGGAGACGATGTTTGCAGGGATAAAGAGGGCGATTGAGAGGGGCATCCCCGTCGTTATGACCTCGCAGTGCATATGGGGCAGGGTCAACATGAGGGTCTACTCCACAGGTCGCGATCTTCTGAGCCTCGGGGTGATTCCGGGGGAGGACATGCTCCCGGAAACCGCCTTGGTGAAGCTCATGTATGTGCTCGGTCACACGAGGAAAATGGAGAAAGTCCGGGATCTCATGCTGAAGGATCTGGCGGGGGAGATCTCGGAGAGATCCCCATCCTCCGATTTCCCTAGGGGGCATCCCTCATGAGAAACTACCATGAGTTCGGCCTTAAGGTCGGCCTAGAGATACCCCTGGAGCTGAAAACGAACAAGCTCTTCTGCAGCTGTCCATCAACCCTCTCCGAGGGCGAGCCGGAGAGCACGGTGATCAGGAGGCTGAGGCCGACCCAGAGCGAGCTCGGGGAGTTTGACAGGGCCGCCCTGGCAGAGGCCATCAAGGGAAAGTTCTTCAGGTACCAGATCCACCCGGACACGACATGCCTCGTCGAGCTGGACGAGGAGCCTCCGCATCCGGTTCGCGAGGAGGTTCTGGAGGCCGCTCTGGAGATAGCCCTCATGCTCAACGCCAGACCGGTCGACGAGATACACACAATGCGAAAGGTCGTGATCGATGGGAGCAACACGGCCGGCTTCCAGCGGACGATGCTCGTGGCGACCGACGGCTGGGTCGAAGTTGACGGAAAGAGGTACACGATATCCACAGTTTGTCTGGAGGAGGACGCCGCCAGAAAGGTGAAGGAGACAAGGGACTTCGTCGAGTACAGGCTAGATCGCCTGGGCATACCGCTCGTCGAGATTGCCACGGCAGCCGAGTTCTCAGACCCGGAAACCCCGGCGAAGGTCGCGGAGTACATAGGGCATCTCTGCAGGATGACCGGGAAGGTGAAGTGGGCCCTCGGAGCCATAAGGCAGGACATAAACATCTCCATCTCGCGCGGTTCTAGGCAGGAGATAAAGGGAATTCAGGAACTCTCGCTCATACCTAAGGTCATCGAGTTCGAGGTTGCGAGGCAGCTCGGTCTCCTCAGGCTCAGGGATGAGCTGTTGGCCAGGGGGGTGAAGGAGGTTCCGAAAAACATCGTGACGGTCACGCAAATTTTCAGCGGCACATCCTGCCAGATCATAAAGAGAGCGATCGAGGGTGGCGCCGATGTCTTGGCCGTCAGGCTTCCGGGCTTCGCAGGTCTGCTCGGCGCAGAGCTTTGTCCCGGGAGAAGGTTCGGGACCGAGCTGGCGGACTACGCTAGGGTTCTGGGAGGGGTAGGTGGAATCTTCCACACCGACGAGCTTCCTGGCTACGGCATCTCCGAGGAAGAGGTCTCCAGGCTGAGGAGCGAGCTGGGGGCTTCGGATTCGGATGCTGTGGTCTTCGTGGCTGGCAAACGGGAGGAGGCCGAGAAGGCCCTTTCAGCCGTCCTGGACAGGGCGGGAATGGCGATATCCGGAATACCGGAGGAAACGAGGAGGGCGCTGCCCGACGGGACGACGGAGTTCATGCGGCCCCTACCCGGCGCGGCAAGGATGTACCCGGAGACGGACATTCCACCGGTCCCGGTCGACGAGAAGACGGTCGGAAAAATCAGGAGGAAGCTTCCGGAGAGACCGGAGCAGAAGGTCAGCAGGTTCGTCAGGTCCTACAGGCTGAACCGCGAGCTCGCGGAGCAGCTGGTTTTCTCCGGGGATTTCGAGCTTTTCGAGAACCTAGTCAAGAGGACGAAGGCAGATCCGACCCTCGTCGCGGTCCTTCTGACCCAAACCCTGACGAGCCTGAGAAGGGAGGGCGTGCCCGTCGAGAAAATAGGGCCGGAGCGGATCGCGGAGCTTCTGGTCTTGGTCAGAAGGGGAAAGGTGGCCAAGGAGGGCATACCGGATGTTCTCAGGGAAATGGCTTCCGGGGAATCCGTGAGCGATGCTGTCAGCAAGCTGAACCTATGGGTGATCGAAGAGAAAGAACTCGTGGAGATCGTGAGAAAGATGGTTGAGGAGAACGAGCAGCTACTGGTAGAGAGGGGGGAGGCAGCGGTTCAGCCGCTGATGGGTATTCTCATGCGGAGCCTGCGTGGTCGCGCCGACGGGGAAACCGTCCACAGAATGCTCGAGAAGGAGGTAAAGTCCCGTCTGAAAAGGCTGGGAAGATGAGGAGATTTGACTGGGTGGAACATCCGAGCGATGTCGGGTTCAGGGCCTACGGGAGAACCATCTCAGAGGCCTTTGAGAATGCGGCGCTTGCCCTCTTCGAGATAATGGTCGACACCTCCTCGGTGAGGGGAGAGGTTGAGAGGACCATAACCGTAAAGGCCGAGGATCTGGAGGCCCTCCTTTACGACTGGCTGGACAGGCTCATAGCCATCCACGACAGCGAGGGTCTCGTCTTCTCGGAGTTTAAGGTGGAGATCTCAGAGGTCGCCGACGGGTTCCTTCTGACGGCCAAGGCGAGGGGGGAAAAGTTCGACCCCAACCGCCATCCCGGGCGGACGTCCGTTAAGGCGATGACCTACCACATGATGGAGATAGGGAAGAAGAACGGCGAGTGGTTCGTTCAGGCCGTCGTCGATATATGAAAGGACAGGGATAATAACCTGAAGAACAGAGTATCCTTTCGGGTGGTTTGTGGTGACCTGGTCGGGCAGAATAAGGCAGATAGACGAGGTCAGGTGGGAGATTCCGGCTGACTACAAGCCCGGGATGCTTGTCCCGGCCAGAATATACGCTGACAGAGAGCTGCTGGAGGAGATGCGCAAGGATCTCACGCTCGAGCAGGCAGCGAACGTCTCCTTCCTCCGCGGGATCTACAGGTACAGCATAACTCTGCCGGACGGTCATCAGGGCTACGGATTTCCGATCGGTGGCGTGGCTGCGACCGATGCCGAAACCGGCGTGATATCGCCCGGTGGCGTGGGGTACGACATCAACTGCGGCGTGCGCCTCGTGAGGACGGAGCTGCTGAAGGAGGAGGTCCTGCCGAAGCTGCGCCAGCTGGTTGACACCCTCTTCAGGAACGTTCCGTCCGGCCTGGGCAGCACGGGGCACGTCAGACTGACGCCCTCCCAGCTGGACGAGGTCCTCAGGCTCGGGGCGAGGTGGGCCGTCGAGAACGGCTTCGGCTGGGAGGTGGATCTGGAGAGGCTTGAGGAGGGCGGCTGCATGGAGGGTGCGGACCCGGCCAAGGTGAGTCAGGAGGCCAAGAAGAGGGGGTTCCCGCAGCTCGGCAGCCTCGGAAGCGGGAACCACTTCCTCGAGGTTCAGGTCGTTGACAAGATATACGAGCCGGAGACCGCGAAGAGGTTCGGAATCTTTCAGGAGGGTCAGGTCACGGTGATGATCCACACTGGCTCCCGCGGCCTCGGCCACCAGATCTGCTCGGACTATCTGCGCAGGATGGAGCACGCCGTCCACAGATATGGGATAAGGCTACCCGACAGGGAACTCGTGAACGTCCCATTCTCATCGGACGAGGGTCAGGACTACTTCTCCGCCATGAAGTGCGCGGCCAACTATGCCTGGGCGAACAGGCAGATGATCGTCCACTGGGTGAGGCAGTCGTTCGAGCAGGTCTTCGGCAGGGACGCCGAAAGCATGGGCCTGCACATAGTCTACGATGTCGCCCACAACATAGCGAAGCTCGAGGAGCACAGGGTGGACGGCGGGAAGCGCCTCGTCGTGGTCCACAGGAAGGGGGCAACGAGGGCCTTCGGGCCGGGGCATCCGGACATCCCCCAGATTTACAGGGATGTCGGCCAGCCCGTTCTCATACCGGGGGACATGGGGACGGCCTCCTACCTGCTCGTCGGAACGGATACCGCCATGCAGGAGACCTTCGGGTCAACGGCTCACGGCGCGGGCCGCCACCTCAGCCGCGCGGCCGCCCTCAGGAACTTTCGCGGGGACCAAGTGCAGAGGTCGCTCGAGTCCCAGGGAATCATCGTGAGAGCGGCGAAGGCATCAGTCATAGCTGAGGAGGCGCCGGAGGCCTACAAGGACGTGGACAGGGTTGTTGAGGTCTCCCACCGCGCTGGCATATCGAGGAAGGTCGCCAGGCTCAGGCCGATAGGAGTAGCAAAAGGATGACCCTGACGGTCCTTCTTCCCGCATCGCTCGTGGCCGATGTTCCGGACCTCCGGCAGAAGACGGCCAAAGTTGGGATCATCGGCAGAACCCTAGCGATATTCAGGGTGGACCGGGTTTGCGTGTACGACGATCACGAACCCAGACTCGCGGACGCGAGGTCGGAGATGAGGCTCATAAAAGTTCTGCTGGAGTACATGGAGACGCCGCAGTATCTGCGCAAGCTTCTGTTCGGCAGGATGAGGGAGCTGAAGTACGCGGGTGTTCTGCCTCCCCTCCGCACCCCCCATCACCCGACGTTCAGTGAGAGGACCTCGCGCGGAAGCATAAGGGAGGGCGTGGTTCTCTCGCCAGGCAAGGGCTCCAGCTTGGTGGAGCTGGGCCTGGGAAAGAGGGGGATTCTGAACGAGAGGTTGAAAGCAGGAACTAGGGTCACGGTGAGAATTCTGAAGGATCTAGGGGACAGGCTGCTGGTCGAGCGAGTCAGCAGGAGCGAGCTGAAGACCTACTGGGGATATCAGGTCTTTGAGGCGCCAAGCCTGCGGGAAGCCGTTGGGATGCTGCGGGACGAGTTTGTCGTCGGGACCTCCAAGTACGGGAAGGAAATCGCGGATGTTGCCGGAGAACTCGCGGTCGATGCCCCGATTGCGCTGGTCTTTGGTGGTCCGTATGCGGGACTCTTCGAGATATGCTCGAGGGGAGGGGTAAAGCCCGAGGAGCTGTTCGATATTGTTGTAAACACCATACCCGACCAAGGCACGGAAACGGTGAGAACGGAAGAAGCTTTGCTGGCTTCGCTGGCCATTCTCAATTTTGTGCGAAAAATTTATTATACCAAACGTCAGAAAACAATTACAGGGGCATGAGAAAAGAACTGCCGGCTGTGGCTGCCGTCGCCCTTTCCGCGGTGCTGCTTCTGCCTTACTTGTGCGTTTCCGTGGACGGCCTTTACACGGACACACAGTTTTCGTCACCGGAAATCCAGCTCGTGGGGACGGAGGTCGTCAACGGGGACATCCGGCTCAGGATATCTCCGGGCGTGCTGGAGAACAGGTCCGTCGTTGTCTTGCCGAGTGTCGGCGGAAACAGCTGGGTTCAGCTGGAGAACATCGACAGCTGGGCCGACTGGGATGGCAAGGCCGTGGTTGGGGTCAAGGATAGACAGGGCAGGGCCTACGTGTATGCCCTCTGGCGGGCCGCCAGCGGCAGCGACGGGTTCCGGAGGTACGACGTCACGGCCAGAAGCTGGCAGGTTCTGAACAGCCCGACCGACAGCGGTCTCCCGGTCGTCAAGAACGGCGTCTGCATGGCCTGGGACGGCGGGAGCTACATATATGTCATGAGGGGGGCCGCTTACGCCGACTTCCTGCGCGATTTCTGGAGGTACAACATAGAGACGGAAAGCTGGGAGGTGCTGGAGAACACCCCGTGGTATCAGGGCGCCGGAAACACGATGACCTGGGTGAAGCTCGGGGAGAACGAGTACATCTATGCGGTGATCGGGACAACAAGTTCATCGGCCTCATCCGGCAGGCGGGGAATGGTTCTCGCTAGGTTCAACATAAAGGCGTGGGAGGCCGACCCGGACAACGAGCCCTCCAAGTGGGAGGTCCTCCAGTGGGTCCCGGGCTACAGCAGCAGCGGTGTGTCGGGCAGAATCCCGTACGGCTGCGATGATGGCTCAACCCTGGTCTGGACCGGAGAAAACTATCTCTACTACCTCGTCGGGGCGTACAACGAGTATCTTCCCGGCCCCGAGGAGAGTCGCTTCCTGCGCTATCACCTGCTGGAGGGCAGGTGGGAGGAGCTTGCCTCCATCCCGTACAACG
>CAZZKZ010000183.1:0-2022 GCA_964654915.1 Hadarchaeota archaeon (SeqCode) | reverse complement strand
GCCCGTGACCGCCCGGCGCCCTGACCTTTATGGGAACGCCGACGATCCCCTTGTCCAGGGCTTCCTGGGCGGCCTTCATCGCCGCCTGAATCGCGGCGTAGGGAGAGGCTTCCTCCCTGTCGGCCTTCACCATCATCCCGCCCGACGCCTTTGCTATCGTCTCAGCCCCGGTCAGGTCGGTTATGTGGATGATCGTGTTGTTGAAGGACGAGTATATGTGAGCGACGCCCCACTTTCCACCCCTTTCCTCCGGCATCAGCCCTCAGCCTCCGCCGCCGTCTGCCCCGCCACGGCCCCGGCCGGGGATATGGCGACCTCTATCTGGTCCTCCTCCTCGGCCGGCACCATGTAGGTCGGGGATCTCACAGCTCTCCCGTTTACTCTGACATGCCCGTGGACAATCATCTGCCTGGCCTGCCTCGGAGTTCTGGCCAGACCCTTCTCGTAGACAACCCACTGCAGGTAGCGCTGGATTATGTTTTCAACCGTCAGCCCCAGGACGTCGTCAAGCGTGGCTCCCTCACCGACCAGCCCGAACCTCTGCAGCCTACTGAGGAGGGCGGCCTTCTCCCTCTCCGCCTGCTGGTCGGTCCTGGCCATAAGGTTCCTCGCCTGTGCCCTGAACTTTCTCAGAATGGTCTGTGCCCTCCATATCTCCCTTTTCCTCCTGAGCCCGTACTTCTTCAGAATCCTGTCCTCCGCGTCCATCCTCGCCTTGTCCCACGGATGCCTCGGTGTCTCGTATTTCTTCTTCTGCCTCTTCATTTCTTCTCCTCCTTCTTCCCCTCGGCCTTCTTTGCCTCCTCCTTCCTCCTCAGAACCCCGACCGTCATGCCCCTTCTCCCCGTCGTTCTCGTCCTCTGCCCCCTGACCGGCAGGCCTAGCTCGTGCCTTATCCCGCGCCTGCTTCTTATCCTTTTCTCCCTGCCAATGTCGGCCCTGACGTACAGGTCTATCTCCGCACCCGTCACATGCAAGTCCCTTCCCGTCTCGTAGTCCTTCCTTCTGTTGAGCATCCAGGCCGGAATCCCGTGAGCGACCGGGTCTTTTAGAACCTCCTCTATCCTCTTCAGCTCATCGTCGGTCAGAGTGCCGATCTTCTTGAATGGGTCAACGTTTGCGGCGTAGGCCACGGCCCTGGCTAGGCTGAAGCTCACTCCCCTCACCCCGAGCAGGGCGTGGTGAACCGCCTTCCTGCCGTCCAGATCTTGACCGGCAATCCTGACTATCTGTCTTATTTCCTCTGCCATCTTCATAGACTAATCCGTCAGGGGTTTTAACCCTTAAGTAGGGCGTCGGGAGGCCCGCCGGTTCCCCCGAAATCGGGCCGGCCCGCTCGCCTCGGTGGCGCCGGGGAGGGGATTTGAACCCCTGAGGCCCAACGGGCCACGAGCTCTCCAGGCTCGCGCCTTACCTGGCTAGGCTACCCCGGCACCAACTTCACAGACGAGAGGCAATCAGATAAGAGTTACCTCTCACGCACGCTTTTATTAACCGCACAGCCCTATTTTTATCGATGTACGGATTCAGCGGAACCGTCGTCGGCGTGGTCTGCAGAAACGGTGTGGCCCTAGCTTCCGACTCGAGGGGCGTCGGCTACTACCTCATACTGAGCAAACGTGTGAAGAAGATCTTCCAGCTGGAGGATATGGCTGGAGCCGCCATCTCCGGGAGCACCGGGGATGTGCAGAGCTTCGTCAACCTTCTGAGAGCCGAGGCCCGCCTCTACAGGCTGCACAACGATCGCCCGATGTCAACCAAGAGCCTTGCACAGATGGCCTCGAACATCCTGCACGACAGGAGGATCTTCCCCTACATACTCGAGGCCATAATCGCGGGCATCGACAGGGGGCGGCCCGTTCTGTACTTCCTTGACCCGGTTGGAGGCAAGCTGGAGGAGAGAGAGCTTGCGGCAGGGGGGACGGGGGCGTCGGGTGCATACGGCGCGCTCCAGAAGGAATGCCGGGGGGACCGGACGGCGGGGGGAGGGGCGGGGGGGGCCGCCCTCGCCGCCCACACAGC
>CAZZKZ010000182.1:0-4782 GCA_964654915.1 Hadarchaeota archaeon (SeqCode) | reverse complement strand
CACAGCCTCCGCCGCAAAGAGGGAACCGCCGCAGGTTGAAAAACCCGCGTGGGCCATTCAGTACCGCGCGGAATACGCCGGTGCCATTGCCGGAATAAAGGACGCCGGAATCGCTGCCCTGCGGCTGGTCGCCTACCGTGCGATGGTCGAGCACAGGGTCGGCGATATCCCTGAAAACGCCGACAACTACCGGCTGGAGATCAAATATTACACAGCAGGAGACTCGGAGCCGTTCAGCGTTTTCCTTTACAACCACGGAAGCGATGGATGGGACAACGTGGGCAACCTGACGCCGGGTGGCACATCGGCCAGCCCGCTCTTTTTCTCCTATGATTTCACGAAAATGCGGGAAAAGTATGTCTCCTCCGGAAAGCTCCGGGTCCTCTATGTTCAGCCGGACAACGACTTCACCCCAACATCGCTGATGGTCGATTACACCAGGGTGAGGTACGGGTGGAGGCCCGGGCGGCCGGTTCTGCGTTCGCCGGGGGACGGTGACGTCGTCGGTCTTCCGCTGACATTCAGATGGGAAAACGGGATCCGCGCCGAGAACCACAGGCTCATCGTGGATAACGACCCGGACTTCAGCTCGCCGATCATAAACATTGTTGTGGTCGGAGACAACTCCTACACGGTTCCCGGTGAAATTCCACCTGCGAGGTACTACTGGAAGGTCATCGCGGTAAACCAGCTCGGCGAGAACGAGTCGGAGGTATGGACCTTCATTCTTGACACGGTTCCTCCTGCCGCTCCATCCTTGGTATCTCCGAGAGACGGTGAAAACACGAATGACAACACGCCTACCCTGAAATGGACCGAAGTTTTCGAAAACGCCTTGCCTGTCTCGTACTATGTGGCGGTGAGCGACAGTCCAACTTTCCCGTACGAAAACAGGTCATCCGGCTGGATCACATCGACGTCGTGGGATGTTTCACCGGCCCTGCCGGATCGTCTCTGGTACTGGCGCGTTCGTGCACGGGACAATTTGGGAAACACCGGGCCCTGGTCGGCCGTCAGGAGCTTCAGGGTAGACACGGTTCCACCTGCGGCTCCGGTATTGGTCTCACCCGAGAACGGCGAAAACACAAATGACAACGCACCGATGCTGAAGTGGCAGAGTGTAGCGGAGAACTCCCTGCCGGTCCTGTACTACGTCGCTGTCAGCGACGATCCTTCCTTCCCGTACGAGAACGCGGCTTCCGGATGGATATCTGAAAATAGGTGGAAATCTCCAGAGCTTGGAGGTGGTGTTTACTACTGGAGGGTGAGGGTAAGAGACAATGCAGGTAACATTGGGCCTTGGTCCGAAATCCGATGGTTCAGAACTCCCTTCCCAGCCGGAGATTGGAGAGTGAGCCGGGGAGGTTCAAGAAGAGAGGGTGTCTCGAGAGCCGCTCCCCGCTACCCGGTAGAGAACTTCATACTTCACGACAATCTAGTCATTGGCTCCACCGGTATTGCCGCTCCGGCCGTGGTGAACTACAACACCGAGCGGTTGATCTTCATCGGCTCAGACAACGGGGAACTACGTGCCATCCGCCAGAACGGATCCGTTGCTTGGATCTTCCATGCGGGCGGGGCGATCTCCTCAATCACCGCTGACGACGTCGACATGGATGGAACGCCGGACCTTGTCTTCGGTTCCCTCGATGGTCATCTGTACGCTCTAAGTGCGGATAACAGGCTCCTATGGAGCTACGATGTCGGAATAGCCTGCCAGCCGTCTCCTCTGATACTGGATGTTGATCTTGACGGAAAACCTGAGGTAATTTTCAACTTGGGCTACCCGTCCTCGATCACGGACAACCGACCGTACGTCTTCTGTCTGAATGGTGAAAACGGAGAGCTTATCTGGCAGGTGACGATAGACGGGAATGTGTTCTCGGCACCGAGCGTGGCAAATGTTGACGATGATGAGAAGGTAGAGGTGGTCTTCGGCTCCGTGAACGGGAGGGTCTATGTCGTCGTAAACGGAGAGATCAAATGGAGCAAACAGGTTGGAAAGGTGTATTCGACCGTGCCGATCGCCGACCTGAACGATGACGGCCAGCTCGACTTGGTCGTCTGCACGTGGGACAACGGTGTCCATGCCCTGAGGGCGAGCGACGGGGAGCCTCTCTGGTGGATCCCGTCCATAAACTACGTGCAGACGGACCCTGCAGTCGGCGATGTTGACGGCGACGGAGATCTTGAGGTGATCGTCCCGTCTAGGCTTGGATGGATCTACTGCCTCAGCGGAAGGGACGGGAGCCTGATGTGGTCCTTCGAGGCAAACAATGAGGTGCTTTCGTCTCCGATTCTCGCAGACGTTGATGGGGACGGAATCCTGAATGTGGTCTTTGGAACCGATTCGGCGAGGATAGCCGGGAAGGAGGGAGAGAACGGCAGGCTCTACATCCTGAAAGGAAGCGACAACTTCGTTGTGTGGTCATACCCAGGCGAGGAGTGCTTCAGGTCGGAACCTGTGATTGTACAGGATTATGATGGATGTGTTCTAATTTTGGCGACCGAGTACAGGACCAGCTTTGTGAGGGTTTTCAGGTGCGAACGTGGGCGGGGCGGGGGCAGATAGTGGTTCAATCGTCGGGCAGAGAGATGCAACCGAGCCTTGGCACAGAAACTTGAGCCGGTGGCGGGCCCGAGGGGATTCGAACCCCCGACCTGCCGGTTAAGAGCCGGCCGCTCCGACCAGACTGAGCTACGGGCCCCAGTCTGGATTTTCACATCCGCATTAATAAAACCGCTTCGCCCGGACCGCGTGCCGCTTATTAGCCCTGTCTTCCTTCCCTTTAGCGGTGGTCCCCTGACGTTGGTCTTCGTCGGCCTTGGCCTCGAGACGGGAGGGATGTCCATCCGCGGCCTTGAGGAGGTAAAAAGAGCCGACGCCGTGTACGCCGAGCTCTACACGAACATCATCCCCGGACTCTCGGCGGAGGAGCTGGCGAGGCTGATCGGGAAAAGGGTGAAAGTAGTCGACAGAAAAACCGTGGAGGAGGACCCTGAAGAGATTCTGGAGGCGGCTAGGAGGGGGAGGGTTGTCTTTCTGGTTCCGGGCGATCCCATGGTTGCCACAACACACGTGGATCTGCGCCTGAGGGCCCACCGGGCCGGCATCCAGACCGAGATCGTGCACGCGGGGTCCATTCTTTCGGCTGCGGCTGGGATGTGCGGCCTCCAGAGCTACAAGTTCGGTCCAACCGCCACCGTTCCCTTCCCTGACAACCCGTCCTCAAGACCCTATGATGTCTTGGCGGAGAACAAGGGTAGAGGGCTCCACACGCTTCTCCTTCTCGATCTGAGGGCGGAGGAAGGAAGGGCGATGACAGCGAACGAGGCGATGCGGATAATGCTGGCTCTGGAGGAGAAACACAGACGGGGAGTTTTCACCCTCAGAACGCCGGTCATCGTGATAGCGCGGGGCGGGGGAAAGGACCAGCTCGTGAGGGGAGGAAGGGTTGGAGATCTCATCGGATTGGATTTCGGTGGACCACCCCACTGCATGGTCGTGCCCGGAAGGCTCCACTTCATCGAGGCGGAGGCCCTTGCGGCTTTCACGGGGATGCCGGAGGATGCCGTCGATGAGCTTAGATGATGAGCTGCGCCGGGAGATCGAGAGGTGGAGGAACAGGCTCGACCGCGAGCTGCCGCTGGTCCGGCCATCCGACGAGGCGGGTGAAAGGATGCTGGCGAACATCAGGGCCTACAGACAGGACTGTGACCACTTTTTCTCGAGAGGAGACCTCGTCAGAAGCTTCGAGTGTCTCGTCTGGGCATGGGCCTTCTTGGAGATCGGCAGAAATCTCGGTCACCTCGCCGAGCGATAGGGTTAAAACTCGGTCGGGTTTGATTAAGAGGGGATGGTGATGAAGCTGGATCCAGCCGTTATGGAAAAATACCCCGGATTTCATTCAGCCTATGCGTTTGTGAGCGGGGTCACCGTTGAGACCGAGGTGGAACCCCTCAACGAGCGAATATCTGGCTTCATAGGCGAACTCGCTCCCAGGCTCCGGGCGGGATTGGACCAGATACCCGAGGTGAAAGCCTTCAGGGAAACCTTTGCGAAGATGGGGAGAGACCCGTCGGTCTTCCGCCCGCACATCGAAAACCTCCTGCAGAGCGTGGCGGAGGGCAGGTTCCCCAAGGTTAACAACGTTTTGGATTCTTGCGCCCTCGCCTCTCTGGAGGGGATGGTTTCGGTCAGACCGTACGATGTGCTCAAGATCACGGGGGATGTCGTCACGACCCTCGCGGGGCCGTCGGAAAAGCCCCTTGAGCTGGAGGGGGGCGGAAGAGAGGCTCCGCTTCCGGGAGAGATTGTCCTGAGGGACTCCGGCAAGCTGCTCTCAGCATACACGCTCGGAGATTCAAAGGCCGCGAAGATTTCTTTCGGGACATCGTCCGTCCTCATCGTCATCTGGGGGGCTCCCGGAATCCCCGAGGATAACGTGAGGAGAGCTCTTGACGCCGTCTGTCTTTACGCCCGAAAGTACTGCGGGGGCCACGTGGACAGAAAGGAGATACTGTAGTTGATCGGGATGCACCCGGTCAGCTGGCTCGGTGTTTTCCTTGTCCTCCTCGGACTGGCTCTGCTGGCTGCACCCATCCTGCTCAGACATGTAGATGCTGAGAGAATCCCCCGGTGGCTGATCTACGTCTACCGATCAGATGGATTCTACTTCGTGACATCCCCGATTCTCCTTCTCCTCTCCCTTATCTTCCTCGCCATCTACATCCTGAAGGTGTTCGCCTGATGAGGGCCGTGCTGGCTGGTGAGGGTTGGGG
>CAZZKZ010000181.1:0-2696 GCA_964654915.1 Hadarchaeota archaeon (SeqCode) | reverse complement strand
ATGTCGTACGAGGACGCCGTGGAAAGGTTTGACGAGGCCCTGTCGGAGGTTGCCGGACACTACGGCGAGAAGGTCTACAGGTACGGGCTACCGGCCATTCTCACCTTCCGCCTGTTTCAGCCGCTGGTTTCCGCGCTCCCGGAGGGGGCAATCGGCAGGATAAACGAGAGGATTCTCCAGATATCCAAAACGGATCCGCTGGCCGGAAGCCTCAGAATAGAGGGAAACCGCATAACTCTCGACAATCTCTATGTAAGGCTCTCCCAGCTGAAGCCGGAGAGGGTGATAGACGGAGCTATCCAGGCTTTCTCCCGCTTCGCCGAGGTCTGCCATGCGGAGGGCGGCGAAACCTCGAGAAGGATGGAGGAGTTCTTCCTCGATCTTCCGGGATTCCTGAGCAGACACCGCCTGCTCCTCAGATATGATGTCGTCCGCCTGGCCCCGAGAGGGATGGACCTCCCGCTCAGCGTGAGAGTCCTAGGCCCGGGGAGAAGCTTTCTCGCGAAAGACCGGGAGCGAGCGATCGCCGCCTTCAGGCAGCTGGTCGAACTCGGCCTGCCGTCCATGTGCATAAGCCCCACCCACCCCGACAGGCTGAGGGAGGAGCTGCCCGGATCCAGCAGGATGGTCTGGATAAGCGGGGAGGAGGTCGACTACGCTGTCCCACCGTCCCACCTGGACATCATCCGCGACACAGTTGAGAGCTTCCTGAGGGAAAAAGAGGGTGCGGTCCTTTTCATGGAGGGTGTTGAATACCTCGCGTTGGTCAATGACTTCAGCAGCGTTCTCCGGCTTCTCTTCGACATCCGCGACGCCGTAGCGGTCCGCGGTGCCAGACTGATAGTTTCGGTTAACCCGGAGGCCTTCACAAGGGACCAGTTCATCCACCTCGAGCGGTGCATGGAGGTCGTCTGACCGGAATGGTCTAAATGTAAACCGGACCCAGGATGGCCAGACCTCCCCTCTCAACCGAGATCCTGTGCTTCTTCATGCTGTGCCCAGATCCCCTGAGCTTCCTTATCTGGAAGTACCTCACTACGTCCTCCTTCTTCTCAAGAACCCCGAGCTCGAATATGCAGTCCGCCAGGAAGTACTCCGGCGTGTACTCCTGAACGGAGGTCATCGAGGGTATCTCAAGCACGATGAAAGAGGTGAGGCCCATTTCCCTGAGTGCGTTGAAAAAGTGGTAGGAGGCCCTCCTGACCCCCTCGGCAGCAAATGCGCTGGCGGCGTTCCAGGAGTCGAGGGAAAAGAGCGACAGTTTGCCCCTCTCCCCGAAAGACTCCAGAATCTCCTGAATGATCGGCAGAATCTCCACCCTCTCCTCGATTTCCCTGTACCTCTCCCTCACCAGGCGCAGGTCCACAACCTCCATGTTCTCGGGCTTCTCGACCCCCAGATTCTCCATGCCTTTCACTATCTGCTCGGCCTCCTGCTCGAGCGAAAGGTAGAGCCCCAGCTCATCATCGGAATCCCGCAGGTAGTTTGCCATGAGTGTGTAGACGAACGACGTTTTCAGGCTCCCCGGCGTCCCGGTCACGAGGCAGATGGATTTTCTGGGAATGTCCCGCTGCACCAGCTCCCCGAGTCCCCGGACGCAGTCCTTGAGGCCCCTTTTCATCGCACCATCTGCTGAATGCTTGTTTTCAAACAAGTAAAAATATTGCGCAGGCTATCCGAGCAGTATCTGCTCAAAGAGTTCCGACTCGATCTCGTGGGCCATCGGTATGCCCGTGACCTCGCGGGCAAGCTCCGTGAGGGAGATCAGGTCGCTCCGGTTTATGAGGTCAAGCCTCCACTTCCTCACCCCGGCCATTAGCTGTTTGAGCCCGGTGCCTATCCTGTCGGTCAGATAGGTGTAAACGCCCACCGCGGCCAGCGGAATCTTCTCAAAGTCCTTCCCGTACTTCTGCTTCAGCTCCGGAACCGTCGCGAACATCTTTTCCGGATCTGTCCCGAACAGCTCGGCGAAGTCCTTCGGCAGCTTGCCCTCCCTCGCGAGCTCGATGAAGTAAGTGGACTTCATCGCGGCCGTGAGCGGAGACCTGGCCATCGTTATGGCCTTGACGAAGGGCCCGTCCCCGAAGTTGCTCATCGCTATGCTTTTGAAGACCTGCGTCTCGTTGATGAACCCGCCCGCCATGCTGATGTCGGGAACGTGTTTTCCATGCTTCTTCAGGATCTGCGCGCACCTGAGCACCTGCGCCTCCAGGTAGACGGTCGGGGTTCCCATCTCGTTCATCATCGGCACGGGGCTCATGCCCGTTCCACCTCCCGCACCGTCGAAGGTTATGTAGTCAACCTTGGCCTCCGAGGCAACCCTCATCGTCCAGGCGACATCAACCGGCCTGTACGCTCCAGTCTTTATGGAGACCTTCTTCGCCCCCTGCTCGCGCAACCACTCCACATCCTCAACGAAGTCCCTCTCCTTAGGCATCCCTACCCTGCTGTGCCTCTCGAAGGTCTTGAAGAACCCGGCCCTGAAGGCCTCTTGGACCGCCCTGTCCTCCGGGTCCGGGATGACCAGATACCCCCTCTTCTTGAGGGTCAGGGCCCTCTCGATCGAGTCCAGCCTCACCTCGCCGCCTATCGCCTTGGCCCCCTGCCCCCACTTCCTCTCGATTATGTTGACCTCGAGCTTGGAGATGACGTAGACGTCGACCCCTAACCTCTGGTCCTCCACGTTGGTTTGGACG
>CAZZKZ010000180.1:0-6292 GCA_964654915.1 Hadarchaeota archaeon (SeqCode) | reverse complement strand
ATGCCTAGCACCGCGCCGCGAAGTACCTCGGAAAACGCAGTGCCGGCGGCCCCCGTCCCCCGCAGCGAGCAGGCCCCGGCCCACCCGTCCTGCCCCCACCTCCGACGGGTCGCCCGCCCCCTTCACCCCTATCTTGAATGCCAAGTTTGTTGTTGTGGTAACCGATGTCGGGCCCTGGCTTGGGCTGACATTCTGGCCGGGATAACCGCTGAACGAAAGCGTATCGGTGCTCACGTCCATCTCGAGGTAGACCTGCACCGTTACGGCATTCGCATTCTCCAGGTGGTGATCCAGCGGAACATTGTCAACCGCCCTCGCATAGAGATTCCAGTTCGTCGGAATTGTAACCTTCGCGACCCTGACCTTAAAGGTCGCCGTGTAGATGTTCTCGTTTTCGTTCTCTTGGACGGAGCAGCCGTCTGTGTCTATGTAGGCGTCGCCGAGCGGGCAGCTAAGTGGCCGGGTTCCCTCGCTCTTCGGCGCCACCCACGTGTAGTGACATCTCTTGTTGTCCGGAGCCGCGTTGTCGAGGACGTTCTCATACGCCATGAGATAGATGTACTGAAGATCCATTTCATTCTCGTACACCACTACCGTTACTGTCTGCCACACATACGGAATCCATGCCGTTTCTTCTGGAGAAACCTTTAGCACTGACGGCGGATAGTGGACAAACTCCAGAACCTGCGCCTCACCGGAAATCGTCTTTTCCTGCTCCGCCGGAAAGACCGATGGAACCGCCAATACGCTGAGTAGCAGAAATATCAAGGGCACTATTTTCCTCATCATGCTCCACAAAATTGTTCGAGATGTGCATCTATTTAACACTTCTGGTTTGAAAAAATAAATAAAAAAGAAACTACGCTCAGGTGCTCTGGATTCTTACGTAGAATGTGTTTGTGTATGTTCCGATAGATGCACCCGGTGGTGCTTCCAGAATCCAGTCGATGTTCCTGTTCACAGTCTCCCCGTACGAGACTCCGGTGTACACATCTTGGAAGGATGTGCTCAGGGAAACAGTCACAGCCCCTGTCGCCTTCGTCGCGTTAGCAGGTATCGTGCTCGGTCCAGACCAGTTACCAGCCGCTCTGACTTGAATATCAAAGCTCAAGTTAGATGAGACCGAAACCGTCAGCGGATTCTGACTGGCGGGTATGCTCTGACCGGGGTAACCCGTAAACGTCAGCTGATCTGCGCTCAGCGTCATCTCGAGGTATGCTGCAACCAGTATCGCGTTCGTGTTCTCAAGATAGTTCTCATTTTTGTTTTCGTCAACCGCTCTCGCGTAGAGATCCCAGCTTCCTGGTGCAGCGGTCTTGGCGAGTCTAACATCAAAAATCAGTATGTACGTTTTCGTCTCATGGTTCTCGATCACGGAGCAAGTGCCCAGCTCTATGTAAGCACTGCCTAACAGGCAGCTGAACTGCCAATTCCCGCCGACCTTCGATGCCAACCACGTGTAGTGGTCCCTGATGTTGTCGGGGGCAGTGTTGTCGAGCGAGTTCTCGTAGGCCATTAAGTAGACGTTTTCGAGGTTCATGTCGTTGTCTGTCACAACCACTATCACGTTCTCCCACGTGTATGGAGTCCAAAGTTTCTCAGCTGGGGAAACTTGCTGAACCTGAATCACTCCAACCGGGGGAAGCAGGTTCGCTGTTGCTGGGAGGGTGCCCGTACCTCCTACCACAACATCACCGTTGTTGTTGAAGTGAACCACAAGGTAGTAGTCGATGACGTTGTCCTGGACATCCTCCCACGTGTTGCCCGCCACGGTTGTGACGACATCCAGAGCATTGGAGGTGCCAGGAATGTCAGCAGGAAAGCCACCGTTGTCTTTAAAGACAGCAACTGTGATCCTCAGAACATTCCAATAGTATATGGCCAGCGAAGACCTTTGGACTGAGATTTCTATGACATCGTTTGCTTCGCTGATGTAACTTGTGGACGTGCCCGTCGTGAAGTTCCAGCTTGTGTCATACACGCCGGTGTTCTCTATGCACACCTTGATCACGTTCTCCCACTTCGCCGCCGAGCTCACCAACGTGTCCGAGTAGTCGGGAAGCCACTGCTCGCCCCTGTTGTCCAACGTGCTGTCTATCGTTATGTAGACAAGCGGCAGCCATGTCGCGGTTATGTTGTCGAATCTCAGCAGGAAGTATATGTTCTCCGAGTCGCCCGTCACCCTAAACTCGGTTATGTCAAAGTTCGTGGCATCGCCCAGGTCCGTTCTGACATCGCCTAGGTTATCCCTCCACACAAGCTCCCCGCTGTTCACGGTGTAGCTGTTCACCTGAAGTGGGGGTATTCCCGACCAATCGTTCGGATTTCCGTCGACCGTAACCGGATGCGCAAGCGTCGGGGATATTATGCTCAGCATGGCTGAAACCACAAGCAGAGACAAGACAAAAGCAGATGTTCTCCTCATTCTTTTCTCCAAGACCATTCTACCTGGATGTATATATAATGATACTATCTGAAGAAAAACCACCTGATAATCACGATAAGGCAGGCGAATGCAGCAAACACGCCGACGATCGGGATGACTGGCAGACCCTCTCCTAACACATCAACCTCCGCAACCAAGTTATCCACCGAGATTCTGAATGTTCCGGCCCTGTCGAACGAGAGATCGAAGGACACAGAGAGGGAATCCCCTGTTGACAGATGGACAACCCTGTTTTCTACCGCCAGATTGTCCACCTTCAGGATGAGAACGTACTGGCCCGGCTCCCCGCCCACGTTTGACACGTCGACGCGGGCCACTACCTTTTCCCCGACCTTCACCCTCTCCTTAGAAAGCCGCAGATTCTCCACGGAGAAGACCGCCGGCCTGCCCAGCTCCAGCGTGATGTTCTCGGTCAACGTTACCCCTCCGCCCGAGGCGGAGACCGCTATCCTGTAGGTTCCGGGCGGCGATGCCGCGGCGGTCGAGATCGTCAGGACCGAGCTGAACGGAGGCGTCCCGGATGCCGGAGAGAAGGTGGCCGTTGCCCCGGGGGGAAGACCCGAGGCCGAGAGCGAGACAGCAACCATTATCCCGGCTGTGTGGACGACGCTGATCGAGAACTGCGTCTGCTGGCCGGGCGATATCTGGGCTGAGACCGGGGAAACCGAGAGCGAGAAGCTCGGCCTGCCGCCGAGGTAGAACACGTGCCTGCCGGTGCTCTCCCTCCTGTTGCCGAACATGTCCACCGCGACGACCCACCACTCGTAGCACCCGTTTTCCAGGGATGTCTGGTAGGAGGTTGAGGTCACGTTCTCGATGTTGACCCCGTTCACCCACACCTCGTAGTGTAGGATCCCCGACTCGTCCGAACTCGCCTGCCACTCGAGCAGGGGGGACTGCGATGGCTCCGAACCGTTCTCCGGCCCGAGCAGGGAAAACGACGCAGGCGGGGTGTTGTCCGGAGCAACCGTTGGCTCCCCGTAAAGGGCGAACCTGTAAACCGTTGGGGAGTAAGCAGAGCTCTCGGTCGAAAGCGTGAGGTCGACCCTGACGAACCTGGCAGGAGCCAGCGAGAGCGGAATCTTGGTCACTCCGTTCGAAACCGGGCGCCACCCGGTGTTTTCTCTCACGCTCTGCCCGTCGGAAGATGTCAGCACGGCGACCCGCACATTTTCGCCCGGCAAAAGGCTTGCCTCGACCTCAACCTCCCCAACCGTCCTCGCCTCCCCGAGATCCATCCATCCGGAGCTCCACCCGCCGGAGGTTCCCGCCGGCACTCCGGAGTAAATCATGGCTATCTCCTCCTCGCTCAGGGCCCTGCTGAAGATCATCACCTCGTCTATCAGGCCCTCAAAGCCCTCTCCCCCTCCCGGCTGGTTGCCGATCGTCAGGGCGTTCGGGCTGCTGTTCAGCCTGCCGAAGGAGGCGTTCCGCTCGCCCAGCTTCACGGCGTTGTCCCTGTATATCCTCATCATGCTCCCGTCCCATGTTGCCGCGATCATGCTCCAGGAGTTGTTGGGGAAGCTGTCGTCCGGGACCTCCAGCGTGTATTTGGTGCCGGACGAGTCCCAGACCATGAACGCCGTCGTCCCCAGCTGGCTCTCGTTCACCCTGAGCAGGTAGACGAGGTCCTTCTTGACTATCTCACCGTTGTGGGGTTTCGAGCGCGGGTATATCCAAGCAACTATGGAAAGTCCGGAGAAGCCCTCTAGAACATCTCCGACTTCAACCCGCGATTCGCTGGCCCTAACGAAGTCCAAGGCCCCGCCGACCTTCCCGGATGTCCATGAGGCGTTGATCACCGTCCCGCTGTTTCCGCCCGACCCGGAGTCTGTCGCAGTCAGACCCGAGCCATCGTCGAACTTCCACCACCCAACCGGATCGAGACCGAGCAGCCTGATTCCCCCGTACTGCCTCAGCACGGCCGACCCGGAGAGGTAGCCTGCTGCCCACTCGTCGTACGTGTCCACGGAGAGAATGGCCGTCCTCTCCCTCACGGGTGCCCTGGCCAACCCGATGTGCATGTCCGCCGCACCGTAGTAGAGGTACCACATGTTCTCCACCCTGACCAGACCCTCCGAGAAAACGCAGTCTGGAACCTGCCCGGACCTCTCCCATGTGAGCTCCGGCTGGAGGAATGGTCTCTCGCATCTGGCAACTATCTTCGTCGGGTCATCCTTGGAGAAAATCACCCAGCCGGACCTGAGCGCGCCGCCGCTGCCGAGCGGTGCGTCGAGCGAGTTGTAGATCAGAAGTATGCCGTGATCGAGGACCACCGGAGGTGGGCCCGGCTCTATCGTCAGCGAGTCAAAGTAGCCCGCCCTCCTCCGCAGGACGACGCCCCCCATTGTCCAGTGGAGGAGATCCGTTGAGGTGGCGTAGTAGAGGTCTCCTCCCCCCGGGTCCGTCTCGAGGTACATCCAGTATCTCCCGTTTATCTTCTCGGGAACAATCGCCCCTGACTTTGACCAAGTCTGAAAGACCACACCTACCTTCTCCCAGTTCTCTAGATCCGTCGACCTAGCCAGAGCCTGTCTGGCCGTGCTGCCGTCGTACGCGGTGTAGGTCATCCAGAAGACGTTGTCTATCTTCACGACCCTAGGGTCCTCGCACCCCCTAGATTCGTAGGACTCCGTCGGGCTTATCGCCGGCGTGCTCCTCCTCTGCCAGCTCAAACCGTCCTCGCTGGTCGCCATTCCTATGTACGAGATGCCGCCCGGGGATGCCTGCGCCCTGTAAAACATGTAGAACCTTCCGTTGTGGTAGACGACGGCCGGGTTGTAGGCGGCGTAGGCGTCAAAGCCGCTCCCGCTGGGCCCGAAGACCGGGGTGTTCTCCTTCACCCACTCCTCCGGGGTGAAGGGAGGCCTCGACTCGGCGGATGCCTGAACGGTGGCCGAAACCTGTGATATGGGGAAAAGCGCAAACACTAGGAGCGTGAAGAGAAAGAAGGATATGGGCCTCAGGTTCCCCCTCATCGCCTTCACTTGTCTTCAACTATCTTGGGTATCCGCTGAATGTCCGGGTCCGTGAAGACATCGTGCTCGTCCGTGCTCGTCGTCGAGAACTCTGAGACGACCGCCCCCTTCGGCCCCGCCTGGAACCAGTGCAGGGTGTTCGGCGGAATCGTGTACTGTTGGCCGGGCCTCAGCTCGATCTCGTGGAAAACCGTGAAGTACTTCTCCCTGCCGGCCGGGAGCTTTGCGTGAATCTTCTTGGATGGCTCACCCGGGACGTAGAGGTAGACCTTGCCCCACCTGCACCTGAAGGTCTCCATCTTGCCCGGCCTTCCACCGACCGGCGGATGTCTGTGCTCGGGGCAAGTCTGGCGCGGCAGGAGAATGAGCTCCTTCGCGCAGTAGTACTCGTTGTTCACGTAGACGACCAGCTGGAGGCCGATTTTCTCAACCTCGCCCAGCCCGAAGTCGGCCACCTCCATGTTCTCCTTCTCTTCCTTCGTGAGGACGATCCCTGCCTTTTTCAGGATTCTGAGGGCCCTGTTCCTGTACATCCTCCACTGGGACCTCGTCAGCATTCAACCAGCCTCTCTTTACCTCTAAAACACATCTAATTAAAGCTTTTCATCAACTGACGAAAGCTCTTTCAGGATTCCTCCTCGACAACCGCCATGACGAAGTACCTGTGGAGAAGGACATAGGTCACGAGGAGGGGCAGGATGACTATTATCGCGCTGGCCATGAGAAGGTTCCATCTGAAGAACCCGGACTTCATCCCGAAGAGCGCGACGGTCACAGGCATCGCCTGCGACTCCGCCCCTCCCAGCACCAGCCCGAAGAGGAAGTCGTTCCAGATCGATGTGAACTGGTATATCATGACCGAGATGAT
>CAZZKZ010000179.1:0-3849 GCA_964654915.1 Hadarchaeota archaeon (SeqCode) | reverse complement strand
GAGTGTGCAGTATGACGGCGGGAGCAGGGGGGCCGAGGGAGGCGGGAGGGAAGTGGGGGGGGAGGAAGGAGGCGCCGGAAGCATTTGCCGAGGCCAGCAGGGCGGCCGCCGAGAAGGCACGCAGGCTGGAGCTAGGCGGCGGCTCCGGCCGCTAGAGATTTTGACTCCTCTATCCTTCTCCTTATGTGATCCGGAAGCTCCTTCGCCCTCTCCGCGGCCTGCCTTATCTCCTCGATTATCCTCTCGGCTATCGCCTGCGGCGGGTTCTCGATCTTCCTCCTCCTAGTCCTGTCCGTCCCGTAGACGACCTCCTCAAACCTTATCGTCTGGATGTTCCAGAGGTAGTCGCCCAAGAGGACCACGGCCACAATTATCCTCCTTCCCTCCGGGTCCTCCACGTGCCTCTCGGCCAGCAGTATCGTGTAGGACACGAACCAACCCTGCCTCTCCAGCGCCCCGAGGAACTTGGGGGCGTTCACGCTTCTCCCGATCAGGTCAGAGACGTCCATGGGCACCGCCTTTGAAATCTATCGGCTCTCCCGGCATTAATACCCTGCCGGGCCTTAATAAGGCCGGACTCAGGCCGCCCTCCCGGCGTACTCTTGGTAGCGCCGGACGACTTCGTCGAGCGTCGAAACATCGAAGAACCTGCGCCCGGTGACCGCGTTTGCGGCCGCCATGTACATCTCGCTTATTATGCGCTTCAGCTCGCGGTCGAGGGGCGGGGGGGAGACCCGGCAGAGGCTTCTCCAGTCCTCCACCCCGAGCCCGGCCGCCCTGGCCTTGGCCTCCTCGACGGCCGAGAACCACTCCGTCCTCCTGTAGAAGGCCCTGGCGACCTCCTTGCTGACGTGGACGCCCTTGTAGGTGAACCTGCACTCGTCCAGCGTCCCGGCGACGTCGACGACCATCAGGCGCCTGTCCGGGTCGAATGCGAGCTCTATCTTCCCGTCCTCGTTCTGAAGGCCGGCCCTTGAGGCCATCTCGGTTATCACCCCGTCGACCCTCAGGAGAAGGGACTTTATCTCCTCGATCTCGCCGTCCGTCAGCCCGGCTATTCTCCTAGCCTCCTCCCAGCTGACGTACCTGTCCGTCTCCTCGAGCTTCGTGCTGACGTCCAGGATCGGCCTCGCCAGCCTCTCGCCCGGCCTCGGCATGCGGTCCAGCCCCAGCTCCTCCGGTGTGATTTCGCCGCGGGCGAGCCTTTTGAAGACGGAGGAGCCCTCCGGCAGGCTGTTCCTGTAGATGAACTCCAGAGGGATGAGGAAGTTCGTGAGGCTGGGGGAGTAAAGGCTGTAGTCGTAGACGAGCCTTCCCCCCTCGGTGCGCGCGGCCGGCCTGTAGACGTTGACGAGGTTTATCTCCATGACGTTCGAGGGGCCGTCCAGCTCTTCCAGCCTCACGACCCTCCCGCGGGAGTCGACGAGGCCGCGGTAGTGCGTCCTTATCCCCCTCTCCTCGAGCATCTCGAAGCAGCGGGCCCCCATCAGGCAGAGGGCGGCTCCCTTTCCCTCGATGAGGTCGGGCATCTCGCCCCAGTCGAAGACCGAGTAGCGGTCGGAGAAGCGGAAGCGGCCGACCCCCATTTCCCTCTCGGTCGGCCTCCTGAGCACCTCGAGGTCCTTGACGCTTCCCATCGGCGGCCCCGAGAGAAGTAGTTTTTGCGGTTTTTAAGAGGCTTTGCCCGCCGGATCACAGGATCAGCGCCAGAAGCGCGACCGAGAGGTTGGAAAGCGCGTGGAGCAGGACCGCAACGGCCAGGCCGTATCTGATGTAGCCCGCGCCGAAGATGGCGCCCGAGTAGATGATCGAGGGGATGTGCACCGGCGACCTCTTTATGAACGGGTCGGCCATGTGCAGGAGGCCAAAGACAGCGGCGGAGACGGCGATGAGGATGGGGGCGGACAGCAGGCGCCTCAGGCTCCTGAACTTCCTTCCGGCGTGCCTGAGGAGGTTCATGAGGATGTGCCTGAAGAACCACTCCTCGGCCGGAGGGGCGATCAGCACGGTCCACCAGAGGAAGCCCAGCCCGATGCCGGTTCCGCCGAGGGTTGTGTTTCTGAAGAGCAGGAGGAGGGTCAGCAGCATCCCGAGGAGGTCCATGCACGCCAGAATTGCCGTTCCCGAAACCAGCTCGCGGACGGAGTTCTGACTACCCAGCCTCACGAGATGCCTCCTGTTTGTCAGGAGCCTCAGAATCAGGAGCGTCCAGGGAACGGCCATGAGAATTATGTCCACCCCGAGCTCCAGGAGGCTGGCGACGTGGAGAAGCCGGATGATCGCCGCGGGCACCATCAATGTGGCGATTAGCAGAAGTTCTCTCACCATTTCTCCCGCGCTCATCGCCGGCAGTATCTCTTTCCAGAAGCTCTCCGACATCGAGATTAATCTATCGGGCCGGCGCATAAACAAGTGATGGCGGCCTGCAGGAAGTGCGGGGGGAAGGCGGAGGTAAGGGTTGACTACGCGAGGATGAACCTCTGCGGGAGGTGCTTCACCGAGTTCTACGAGGGGAAGGTGAGGGAGACCGTGAGGAGGTACGGGATGTTCGCGGGCGGCGACAGGGTGGCCGTGGCCGTCTCTGGCGGGAAGGACAGCGCGGCCCTCCTCTTCGCCCTCCGCAGGATCTTCCCGGACCTGAGAATCACGGCCCTGCACATAAACGTGGGGATCCCGGGGTACTCGGAGGAGTGCGAGAGGGAGGCGAGGAGGCTTGCGGAGATGACCGGGACCGAGCTCATCGTTTACGACACGGCGGGGGAGCTTGGGATAACCACGCCGGACTTCGCAAAAACGGTGTACGCGGGGAGGATATGCTCGCCCTGCGGGACGGTCAAGCGCTACCTCCTGAACAGGGTGGCGTGGGAGAGGGGGTTCACGAAGGTGGCGACGGGGCACAACCTGGACGATGTGCTGGAGGTGATCTTCAGCGCGTACGTGCAGGGCGACGTCGTTCAGCTGGTGAGGCTCAGGCCCTTCTCCCCGTCGACGCACCCGAAGCTCGTGGCGAAGGTGAAGCCCCTCTGGTGGGTGACGGAGGGGGAGAACCTCGCGTACGCCGAGCTGAACGGGCTTCCCTTCAGGAGGGGGGCGTGCCCTCTCTCGCCCGGATCCAGAAGCAGGGAGAGAAAAAGCATCCTCAACCTGATCGAGGCGCGGATGAGGGGGTTCAAGCACACCTTCGTCTCGTCCCACCTGAGGAGGCTGCTGCCGGCCCTGGAGGGGTCCGTCGAGCTGCCGCCGTTCGTCGAGTGCTCCTCGTGCGGGATGCCGTCGTCGGAGGACCCGTGCGCGTTCTGCAGGAGGGTTGAGGCGGCGAGGAGGGCGTCCGGAAGATGAGGGTGAGGGGTGTTCTCTTCGACCTGGACAGCACGCTGGCCGAGTCGAGGCCGGCGATGGACCGGGCCCTGGTCGTCACGGCCGGGAGGATGGCGGAGGCCGTCGGGAGACCAAAGGACGCGGATCTCGCGGTCAGAAGGCTGCGGGAGATCGACCGGGAGATGCACGCGAGGAGGATCTACGACAGGAGAAAGTGGCTGGGGAGGCTGGCCGGCGAGCTCTGGCCGGACGTGAGGCTGCCCGGATGGCTCCTGGAGGAGCTGGCGAGGGACTACTGGAGGATCGTGGCGGACGGGCAGAGGCTCTTTCCCGACGCCCTGGAGACCCTAGAATCGCTCAGGGGGATGGGGTTCAGGCTCGGGATGGTGACGGACACGGACGGAATGCGCGGGGTGAAGAGGTGGAGGCTGGAGAGGCTCGGGATCCTCGGGATGTTTGAGGCGGTCGTGATCGGAGGGGAGGACACGCCCGGGGTCAAGCCGGACCCGGGGCCCTTCCTGCTGGCGGCGT
>CAZZKZ010000178.1:0-2591 GCA_964654915.1 Hadarchaeota archaeon (SeqCode) | reverse complement strand
AGCCGCCAGTGCCCCCCTGCTTCCTCTTCCCCCGCGTGCCCCCCTCCCCGCCCGGCGTGCCCAGCCCCTCGTTCCCCCACGTGTACTCCCACACATACTGACCGGTCCGGACCCTCCGGTGCGTCCACTGCTGCGACTCGTCGAACCCGAGCTCCCTCCTGTCGACCCAGATCTCGAACGGGTTGTAGTAGAGCGTCACCTCGACCCTCCTGTTGTCCCGCGGGTTCACCGTCGCCCTCACTCTCTTCGGGTCGTAGCCGGGCGCGCGGACCGTCATGTCAATCTCATGGTTTTCGTTCGAGAGCCTCAGGAAGGCCCTCCCATCTCTTCCCGTCCGCAGTTCGACCTCGGTTCTCGAAGCCGAGTGGACGATCCCGGAGATCGTGGCGTTCTCGATCGGCTCCATCGTCTCGCTGTCTCTGACCACGAAATCTATCCCGTTTAGCTGAAGCCTGAACGAAATGAGCCTTCTGAAGTCCAGGATGTTGTCGAGGGGCAGTCCGGCGGCCAGCACGCCCTCTCCATGCCAGGGAAGGGCGGCCTGAAGAATGAGCGGGGCGACCAGCAGCGTCCAGTACCATCTCACCCTCCACATCTCCTAACTTTGAAAGCGGCCGCCTTTTAAGCGTGCACCCGCCGGGATGCATTCAAGGCTTTTAGGCTTGCGGGGGAAAGTTTACCGTTGGGCATGTACCTCACGAAGGAGCAGGAGAGGATCCTGGACGGCGAGGAGGGCGAGATCCCGAGGCGGATGATGAGGCTTCTCGTGAGGCTCGGGGAGATCTACGGCGCCGACAGGATGATCCCTGTCGGGTCCGTCCAGGCGGCCGGCGTCTCCTACAAGTCGATAGGGGACCCGGGCCTCGACTTTCTCGAAAGCATCGCCGCCGCCGGCGTGAGGGTCAAAGTACCGACGACCCTCAACCCGCCGGGGATGGACCTGCAGGACTGGAGGGACCTCGGCTTCCCTGAGGACTTCGCCGAAAAGCAGCTGAGGATAATCGAGGCCTTCAGGAGGATGGGGGTGATGATGACGGCGACGTGCACGCCATACCTCGTCGGGAACCTCCCGCTCTTCGGCGAGCACATAGCCTGGTCGGAGTCGTCCGCCGTCTCATTCGCGAACTCCGTGATCGGGGCAAGGACGAACAGGGAAGGCGGACCCTCTGCCCTAGCGGCGGCGATCTGCGGCCTCACCCCGAACTACGGGCTCCATCTGGACGAGAACAGGCAGCCGACGGTCATCGTCGAGGTGAAGGCCGAGCTCAGGGACGTGGCCGACTTCGGGGCCCTCGGCTACCACGTCGGGAAGATCGTGAGGGACGGTGTCCCGTACTTCCGCGGGATCGGGAGGCCGAGCGTGGACAGGCTGAAGGCGCTCGGGGCTGCGATGGCGGCCTCCGGTGCCGTGGCCCTCTACCACGTGGAGGGGGTCACGCCCGAGGCCCGGCTCGTCAGGACGGACGGGCTGGAGAGGGTGGAGGTCGGTGACGAGGAGATAAGGAGGGTCTACGAGTCCTTCCGCGCCGCGGAGGAGCCGGACATCGTCATCCTCGGCTGCCCGCACGCCTCCCTCATGGAGGTGGCCGAGGTCGCGGAGATGCTGCGCGGGAAGAGGCTGAGGAAGCCCCTCTGGGTGTGCACGTCCAGGGCCGTGAAGGACGCGGCGGCTAGGATGGGCTACGTCGAGGCGATAGAGAGGGCAGGGGGGAGGGTCGTGGCTGACACGTGCGCCGTCGTCGCGCCGATAGAGAGGATGGGGTTCGGGACGACGGCCGTGAACTCGGGGAAGGCGGCGAACTACCTGCCCGGCTTCTGCAAGCAGAGGGTCATATTCGCCAGGACGGAGGATCTGGTGAGGATGGTGGCGGAGGGATAGGCGTGAGGCTTCAGGGCAGGTGCGTGAACCCGGGCAGGGCAGAGGGCGAGGCTCTGGTCTCGCGGGGGCCGCTGAGCTTCTACGGCGGAGTTGACCCGAAGACCGGGGTTGTCATAGAGAGAGGGCACGAGCTGGAGGGGAAGTGCGTGAAGGGGAAGGTCCTCGTCTTTCCGCACGGGAAGGGGTCTACGGTCGGGTCGTACGTCATATACGCCCTGAAGTCGAACGGGGTCGCACCGGCGGCGATAGTGAACGGGGAGACGGAGACGATAGTGGCGACCGGGGTCATCCTGGCGGACATCCCGTGCGTCGACAGGGTCGACGTCGGGCTCATAAGGACCGGGGACTGGGTGGTCGTGGACGCCGACAGGGGAATCGTCCTGGTGGGTGAGAGAGGTGGCTGTGAGGAGGCCGGAGGACGTCCTGAGGGGGAGAAGGGCGCTGCTCGAGAGGGCGGCGGCTGATCTCGCCCCCGGGCAGCTCGAGAGGGTGAGGCAGCTCCTCGAGAGGTGGGACGAGTCCGCGAGGAGGGAGCTCTTCGAGCTGCTCGGGGAGGAGAGGGCGAGGAGGCTGCTGCGCGACCTCAGGATCGCCTAGCCCGCGCGAACGCTCGCACGCGGCGGCGCTCAACCGTTTTTGGCTTCACCGGACGGGAACGGATAAATAGAACGGGCGCGGAGATTTGCTCTGGGGCCCGTGGTCTAGCTGGCAT
>CAZZKZ010000177.1:0-2623 GCA_964654915.1 Hadarchaeota archaeon (SeqCode) | reverse complement strand
ACACCCCCCCCCCCTCCTCCCCCACCCCCACCCCCGCTCTCTCAGCGTACCCCACTATTCGGGCCCCGGGGGGCACCCGCCTTATGTCGGCGCCGGCATAGCCGGCTCTGCCGAGGGCCTTGTCCAAGAAGTTCTCGAGCTCGACCCTCTTCATCCCGAGCTCTATGAACTTATCTTCGGTCGACATCAGCTTTCCTCCTTCAGGATTATTTCCACGTTCGTCAGCGGCCTGTTCGCAGGAGTGGCTCTTCCGAAGGCCCTGGGCATTATCCCAGGAATCACGGTCCCCCTGTATGCACTTGCATGAACGATGACAAGCTTCTCCTCGTTCATCCCCTTGTACTTTGCGTTTTCCTCCGCGTTTTTCAGAACTCTCAGGATTTCCCTGGCGGCCTTCACTGGATAAGCCCCAGGCCCCATCCCCGCCTTGTGCGCCAGCTTCTTCTTGTGCCTGCGGTAAGGTATCGCCCGCACCTTTTTCTGAACATCCTCCAGAAGCTTCTTCGCCTCCGAAAGCTTCATACCCCTGAGAGCCCGGCAGACCTCAACGGCATCCTTCGGGGAAATGCGCAGCTCGCGTCCGTATGCCCTCGCACAGGGCTCTTCCACATTTCTGGAGTAACCGAACCTTGACATTCCGATCACTTCAACGGTATGAACATCGAGCTCCTGGTGGCCCCTATTCCCGGAGCCCCGTGGACGACCTTCTTTCTCGTCAGGACAAACTCCCCGAGCCGGTGTCCTATCATCTCGGGCACTATTTCTATCGTCACGAACTCCTTTCCGTTGTGAACCGCGAATTTCATTCCGACCATCTCCGGCAGAATTATCATGTCCCTGAGGTGCGTGCGAATCGGCTTCTGGATGTTGTTCTCCCTATACTTCCTTATCTTCTCCAGCAGCTTTTTGTGCTTGGGGGAGAGTCCCCTCATTATCGTTCTTCTCTGTCTGGCCGGCAGAAGCCTCGCGAAATCAGTCAGGGACATCTTCTGCAGCTGGTCAAGGGTGTACCCGCGGTAAGCGAACTTCGTCGCGGCTCATCACCTCTTCCCGGTTCTTCTGGCGGCTATCAGTCCGCCCTTCTGGCCCGGCGGGGCCCCCCGCCTGACGGTCTTTGGCCTTCCCGCATGCCTGCCCCTGCCTCCGCCGAACGGGTGGTCGACCACGTTCATCGCCACGCCCTTTACCCTTGGATACGGCTTTCCCTTCGCGAGCATCAGATGGTATTTCTTACCGGCCTTTAGAAAAGGCTTTTCTTCCCTGCCGCCTCCGGCCACCACTCCGATTGTCGCCCTGCATCTCGGGTCAAGTTCCTTGAGCTCACCGGACGGCAGCTGCACCACAGCCTTTCCGACATCGTGCGAGATGAGAACGGCGTGGGTCCCGCCTGCCCTCGCGAGCTTTCCGCCGTCCCCGGGCTTCAGCTCGACATTGTGTATGAGCGTTCCCTCCGGAATATCAGCCAGCGGGAGTGTGTTTCCCGGCTTTATCGGGGCCGAGGGCGAGGCCATTATCCTGTCGCCCACCTTGATCCCCTCGGGTGCCAGTATAAGCCGCTCCTGTCCGTCGGCGTACCTCACCCTGGCAACGGGGGCGCTCCTGCCCGGGTCGTGGAGTATATCAACAACCGTGGCCTCCCCCTCCCTGAGCGGTGGGAGCTTCACCTCACCGATCCTTCTCCAAGATTTCGCCCGGTAGGTAGGAGATCCCTTTCCTATTCTGCGGGCTCTTATGATCTTACCCATCAGATCACCTCCAGCTTCGTGGCGAGGTCCGTCGCCGAGAACTCCGGCGCCAGCCTGACATATGCGATTTTTTCCCCTCTTGGGCTCCTGAGTATGTTCACCTTCTCCACCTTGACCTGATAGAGCATCTCGACTGCCCGCTTCACATCTATCTTGTTTGCATCTTCTGCGACCACGAAAGCCAGCTTATTCTCCCTCTCTATCATCCTGACTGCCTTCTCGCTCATCTTCGGGTACTTGATTACCTTTTGCGGGTCCTTCATGCAAATCTACCCTCCGCCAGCTGTGCTATTGCACCCTCCGTCCAGATTGTCAGTCTCCCCGGAACCCCTCCCGGAGCCAGCAGTTCCGCATTCAGACCGGCAACGGTCGAGACGCTTACCCCCGGGATGTTGCGCGCTCCCTTCGTTATTCCCCTGTCCTCCTTCACAACGATAAGCGGACCAACGGGTGTTTTGTACCTTCTGCCCCTCATTTTCCCCCTTCCGCTTCTGATTTTGGTTCCCTTTATCACACGCTCCACATCCTTCCATACCCCAACGGCCTTCAGAAATCTAATAACATCCTTGGCCGAGGTCATGCTCTCTATATCATCGGTCACCACCAGCGGGAGCTCCGGCACACCGTTCAGAACATGCCCCCGGGTCTTCACAAGCCTCATCTCCTTGGTTGCCGAGATCGCCGACTTTATCGCCAGCCTCTTTTCCTTCTTGTTCACCTTTTCGACAAGCTTCTTCTCCGGGCGAGGCGGATGGGCTCTTCTTCCGCCGACCGCGTGCGGAACGAATCCGGCCATTCCCGCCGCAGGATATCTCGTTCCCTTTACCCTCGGCACCCGGGATACACCGCAGCCCTTGCCCCAGGGCTCCGCCGTTGCT
>CAZZKZ010000176.1:0-2857 GCA_964654915.1 Hadarchaeota archaeon (SeqCode) | reverse complement strand
GTCCTCACCCCGTTGGTCCTGGGGGCCGTGGGCGCCCCCGCCGTGTGGGCCGCCGGGCCCCCCTCGTTCGACCCCACCACTAGGACGGCCCCTTCCATTACGGCCGCCCCCGACAGCGTGGTGGCCATCAGCATCTCGTGACCGGGCGCGTCGACGAACGAGACCCTCCGCTTCTCAACCGTCTCGCCGCCGCAGTAGGGACACTTCCTGCTGGTTGAGTACCGCTGGCAGGACGGGCAGAGGTAGAAGATGGCGTCGGCGTACCCCAGCTTTATCGTTATCCCTCTCTTCATCTCCTCGCTGTGCGTGTCGGTCCAGACCCCCGTCAGGGCCTCGATCAGAGTGGTCTTCCCGTGGTCTATGTGGCCGACCATCCCTATGTTGACCTCGGCTTGCGGCATCCTCCACCTCACCAATGTCTGTGCTGTCCAGCGAAAAAAGGAGGTGCTAGCCCTCCTTCGGCTTAAATATCTCCTCTAGGGGCTTCTCCCCCCGCTTGACAATCTTCATGTTGACCTGAACGATGGCCTCAGAGATCTGGTTGCCCCTGACGTACTTCCTTCTCCTCTCGCCTCTCCTGCGCGGGTGGAAGCCGGGCGGGCCCGAGAGAAGGATCATCTTCCTGCCGATCCCGGCCACGTCTGGCCTCATCGGGAAGCCGTCCCTGTCGGATCCCCCCGTGATCTGCAGCTCGTAGCCTGCAAGTCCCAGAATCCCCCCGTCCACCTTTTCACCTATCTTCAGGCCGATCAGCCTCTTTGCCTCGGCCTCCTTCAGCTCCACCTGATAGCTCTTCCCGCTCTGAGGGTCCGATATCACAACCTTCATGCTTTCCCCTCGTCTTCTGCGCGAGGATTTTTAAGCGTGTCCCAGCCCGCAGGTCCGGCCGGGTTCACATGACCCCGTAGGTGGGATCCTGCCTCTGCCTGACCGCAATTATCTCATCCAGAACGGCCAGCTCGTCGCCGGAGAGGAGGTCCCTCAGCTCGCCCTTCAGCTTCAGGACCTGCTCGGCCGGTATCTCGGTGTAGAGCACATCGCCCTCATCGAAGTTTCTCCCGACCACTCCCCCCTCTATGGAGACCGCCAGCTCGTCCCCCATCCTCGCCTCGGAAAGCTGCTTTTTCTCCTTCTGTAGCTCCTTCGCACGTCCCACGTGCTTTCCGTCAGCCCTCATGAGGGGTGCCTTGGGCAGGAGAACCCCGCCGAGGACGGAGACCCCAACGATCGCCGGCTCGCTCCTCCTGAACACGTAGCCGGGCTTGACGGCGATCTTCGCCGGTCTCACGAACCCGTCCAGAAGCCTCTTTCTTATCTCCTCCCTCTTCCTCGCGCACCATTCATCGTACCTCTCGATCATCCTGTAGATGACATTCTCCGCGATGATGTCGATCCCCATGGTCTTCGCGGCCTCGTCCGCCTCCTCCAGCACCCTGACGTTGAACGCCAGAACGACCCCGAACATCGGATCGGTCTTCCCGACCGACGCAGCCTCGACGACATCCCTCCTCGACACGTCCCCGATGTCGGCGATCCTTATGGGGATCCCCCTCTGGTTCAGAACATTCTCTATCGCCTCGAGGGAGCCCAGGGCATCGGCCTTCAGGACGACCCCGACAACATCCCTCTTTATCCTCACCCTCTCTATCTCCTCCCTCACCTCGCTCCAGACCCTTTCCGCCTCCTCCGGGGATGACAGCCCAATGAAAGGAACCCCGGCGATCACCCCCTCCAGCCCCGGGGCCGCGACCTTGACTCCGGCGGCCGCGTGCACCTCCTTCACGCTCCTGAACCTGTCCTCGGGGTCCCTCATCTCGTCGAGCGGTTTGGGTCTCAGGATAGCCCTGACCCTCGAGACCACCGGCCCACCGATTCCGCCGGCGAGGAACCAGTCCCCGACCCGGAGGGACCCGTCGTAGATTATCACGTCTATGGTCTTCCCCAGCCCGACCTCCTCCTTCACCTCGAGAACGGTCCCCCGGGCGCTGCCGGAGACCTCCAGCCTCAGCTGCTTTTCGAGAAACCTCTGGGCGAGGCCGAAGAGAAGAGCGAGAAGCTCGGCTATCCCCTCTCCCGTCTTCGCGCTGACCGGGACTATGCAGACCTGTCTGTTGAAGTCGGTCACCCTGTCGAACCTCTCGGACTCGAAGCCCTGCTCGTGCAGCTTTCCAACGATTTCGTATATTTTCTCGTCAAGGACCTGCAGGACCCTCGGCACCTGCGCGGAGCAGCTCTCCAGAAAGCTGGATTTGCCGGTCGGCTGCCATCCGGGCAGCAGGTCTATCTTGTTGGCCGCGACTATGAACGGCGTCCTGTATCCCCTCAGAATGGCTATCGACTCGAGGGTCTGCGGCATGAAGCCCTCCCTTATGTCGATCACAAGGGTCGCCAGATCCGCCAGCGCCCCTCCCCTCTTCCTCAGGTTCGTGAAGGCCTCATGCCCAGGCGTGTCGACGAAGAGAATCCCGGGCAGCCTCAGCTCCATCTTGAACCTCCTGAGAAGGGGCTCGCAGATCTGCCTGACGACCTCCGCCGGAACCTCCGTTGCCCCCACATGCTGGGTTATCGCGCCGGCCTCCCTGGCGGCCACAGAGGTTCCCCTTATCCTGTCCAGGAGGGTGGTCTTGCCGTGATCCACGTGCCCCAGAACCGCCACGATCGGCTGCCTCTGCGGCATCCTATCACAGAGAAAACTAGCCTTCCAGCCTCATAACTGTGCAAGTTCGGGGAAGAGGAGGGAGATCTCCCGCCCGGCCGACTCGGGGGAGTCCGACGCGCGAGCAGCGTTCTCCGTCGACGACGGGCCGAAGGCGCCCCCGGTCGCCCCCCCCCCGGCCTCGGCCCGGGCCGCTCCGCC
>CAZZKZ010000175.1:0-3588 GCA_964654915.1 Hadarchaeota archaeon (SeqCode) | reverse complement strand
GCCGTGGAGGAGGAGCGGAGGGGGGGGGATGTGAATTTTTCCCGACCCACGGCCGATCAGGGGATGGAAAAATCTATCACGCGGGGGGGGGCCAGGAAGAACGTTGAGATGGCCGGCCTGAGCGACGTCGTCACCATCAAGGTTGCGGATGTGATAGGCGGCGGAATAGACGAGAGGGACGTCGACCTCGTGACGATCGACATGGGCGGACCGGAGCTCGTGGTTCCCAAGGCCAAGGAGGCGCTCAGGGTCGGTGGCTACGTGGCCGTCTTCTCCCCCTGCATAGAGCCCGTCCAGCGGGTCTGCGAGGTCCTCCGCTCGGAGGGTTTCCGGGAGATCTCGACCGTCGAGTGCCTGACCAGGGAAATCGAGGTCAGGCCGGGGGCCACAAGACCGAGCACAAGGATGGTGGCCCACACCGGCTACATAACCGTCGCGAGGCGGGTCTAGATAACCTTCCTCACCTTGTATCCGTAGTAGATGACCCCGTCCTCGCCCTCTTCCCTCATCTTCCTGAAGACGACCTCGACCTCGTCCCCTATCTTCAGATCGGACGGATCACAATCGGTGACTTGGGCTGTTATCTTCGGTCCGTCCTCAAGCTCGACAATGGCGAGCACGTAGGGGACCTGATCTTCGAAGCCCTCCGCCGCGCTGTAAACCACTGTGTACGTGAGAATCTTCCCCCTCCTGCTCAGCCTGTAGGGCTCCAGCTTGCCGGTCCTCCTGCAGTACGGGCAGATGGATCTGGGCGGGAAGATTATCCTGTTGCAGTTCCCGCACTTCACCCCGATCAGGTTGTACCTGCTCGGGATCTCCCTCCAGAATCTCGCGACGGCCATCAGTCAGCCCTCCTTAGGATGTGGACGACAGCCGTTCCGCCCGACCCGCCCACGTTGTGGGTCAGGGCGATCTCGGCCCCGTCGACCTGCCTCTTCCCGGCCTCGCCCCGGAGCTGGAGGACCGCCTCGACTATCTGGGCGATTCCGGTTGCACCGACCGGGTGGCCCTTTCCCTTGAGCCCCCCGCTGGTGTTGACCGGAATCTTCCCGCCTATCTGCGTCGCGCCCTCCTCCGTGAACTTTCCTCCATCCCCCTTCTTGCAGAAGCCCAGGTCCTCGATCGCCATTATCTCCGCTATCGTGAAGCAGTCGTGAACCTCGGCAAGGTCGATGTCCTTCGGCTCAACCCCGGCCATCTTGTAGGCCATCCTCGAGGCCTCGACCGTTGCCCTGAGGCCCGTGAGGGACTCCCGGCTGTGAAGCGAGATCGCGTCACTGCTCTGGCCGCTTCCGGCGACGACTATCGGGGTGTCCGTGAACTCCCTTGCCCTCTCAAGCGGTGCGAGGATGACGCAGGCCGCGCCGTCGGTTATCGGGGAGCAGTCGAGAAGCTTGAGGGGGGTCGCGACCGGGGGCGATTTCAGCACGGCCTCCACCGTTATCTTCGCGTGATACTGGGCGCAGGGGTTCAGGCAGGCGTTGGCGTGGTTCTTGACCGCCACCGCCGCCATCTGCTCCTCCGTCGTCCCGAACTCGAACATGTGCCTCCTGGCCATCAGCGCGTAGAGGGCCGGGAAGGTCGCCCCCTGGTAGACCTCCCACTCCTGATCCGCCGCCGTGGCAAGGGCTCCGACCACTCCGGCCGTCAGCAGGTCCGTCATCTTCTCTATCCCCGCGGCTACGACAAAGTCGTGGAATCCCGATGCCACGGCCATCATCGCCTGCCTGAAGGCCAGACCGCCAGAGGCGCAGGCGGCCTCAACCCTCGTGGAGGGAATGGGGCAGAGACCGGCGTGGTCCGCAACGAGCGAGGCTATGTGCTCCTGCTGGATGAACTGACCACCCGACATGTTTCCAACGTATATGCCGTCGATGAGCTTTCCGTCCATGCCCGCGTCCTCGATCGCCCTTATCCCGGCCTCCAGCATCATCTCCCTGAAGGAAACATCCCAGAGTTCGCCGAACTTCGTCAGCCCGACGCCGATCACGGCAACCTTTCTCATCTCAACAGCAGCCTCCTGAACTTGAGGTAAACCGCGTAGTCCACGTACTTCTTCCTGTCCAGGTAGTACGCGACGGTCGGGGCCAGGTTTCTCTTCGTCTCCACCGCGTCGGTTACCACTATGCTGAAGGCGTCGCTTCCCGCCCCGGAGCCGAACGAGACGACGAGGATCCTCTCCCCGGGCTTCGCCTGGTCGAGGACGGCGGCCAGACCCAGCATGGATGCCCCGGAGTACGTGTTGCCCAGCCTGGGGACGAGAAGGCCGGGCATGACCTGCTTCTTGTCGAAGCCGAGCTCCTCGGCCGCCTGCAGGGGGAACTTACCGTTCGGCTGGTGAAAGACGGCGTAGGTGAAGTCCTGGGGGGTCAGCTTGAGGGAGCGCAGGAGCCCGTGGGCGGCCGAGAGGACGTGCTTGAAGTAGGCCGGTCTCCCCGTGAACCTGCCGGCGTGCCTAGGGTAGGGCCTCATGTTTCTCCGCCAGAAGTCGGGGGTGTCCGTGGTGAAGGAGAAGGTTCCCTCGAAGACGGCGAGCGCGCTCTCGTCTGCCGGACCGACTATGTATGCTGCCCCGCCGGCCGCCGCCGTGTACTCCAGGGCGTCGCCCGGGGCACCTTGGGCCGTGTCCGAGCCTATCGCCATGCCGTACCTTATCAGGCCGCTCTTGACCAGGCCTATGCAGGCCTGCATCGCGGCGGTTCCGGCCTTGCACGCGAACTCCCAGTCGGCGGCCGTGAGGTTGGGGGTCGCCTCTATCGCCTCGGCGACTATCGTGGCCGTCGGCTTCACTGCGTACGGGTGCGACTCGGAGCCGACGTAGATCGCGCCTATCTCCCTGGGGGAGATGGATGCCCTTGCCAGGGCGTTCCTGGCGGCTTCGACGGCTATCGTGGCCGTGTCCTCGTCCGGGGCCGGAACCGACTTCTCCTCCAGAAGCAGGCTCCTCTTTATCTGGGAGGCGTCGGCGGCCCAGACCCTCGCTATCTCCTCGACCTTTATCCTGTACCGCGGGATGTAGACCCCGTAGCCGGTGATTCCGACCCCCAGGTGCGCCATCGGTTTAGGTAAACGGCCGCGGGGCTTTAAAATTTTGCCTGTAGACGTTGGATATTTCGACAGATGTCGATTATCCCACGGACCTGAAGGCCTTTATCAGGTCGTCGACCGTCGGGAGGCGGGATACGACGAGCGGAACGCGGAGGATCTGGGCCAGCTTGACGGCCAGGGCGTCCGGCTCCCTCAGCTGCCCGTGGAGGACCATCATCCCGGGTGTTATCCCCATGACCCTGACGGCAATCATCGGGGACCTGCCGGTTGAGACCTGCGTGAAGGCGAGGACCCGCTCCGTGCTGAGGCCGTAGAGATAGCGGAACTCCTCGGCCGAGAGGGAGAGGATGCCCCGCAGGCTGTCTATGCCCGTGTGGCCGAAGAGCTTCTGGGTCAGTATGTCCTCGTTCGCGAAGACCTCGCCCTTCACGGCCTCCACTATCACCTTCCCCTCAACAGGTTTCGAGTACTCCCTTATCTCGAGGACGACGCTGGAGGGGAACCTGCCTATCAGGAGGTGGGAGAGGCTCTTCAGCATGA
>CAZZKZ010000174.1:0-2645 GCA_964654915.1 Hadarchaeota archaeon (SeqCode) | reverse complement strand
ATCCTGATCAACCAGCGGCCTCCTCCAGAAACTCCCTCAGCGGCCTTCCCCTCCCCGGATCTATCCTGTAGTAGAGCCTGGTCCTCGGGAGCCTCTTCAACTCGTTCAGGGTCAGAACCATGGCCGGCGTCCTCCTAAACCCGAAGCAAACGAGGGCCTCGGCTTTCATTTCCCTCGCCTTCCCCTCGAGCATCCTGACCTCATCCCTCTTCACGTATATCGGGACCATCCGCGAGGTCTTCTTGCAGCTCACCAGGTATCTCACCCTCCCCTTCCCGAAGATCTTCAGGTCTATCCCGAGCGAACTGCCCGCCCTGTCCCAGTCAAACCCGAACTCCTCAAAGAGATAAGCCACCCGGTACTCGAAGTTCGTCCCCCTCTTCTTCTGCGTGACCATCTCCAGCTACCCAAAGCTTATTTTCTTCCGCGGTCCAATTAAAATGCAGACGAGGGATGTCTGAGCTTGCCGGCCTGACGGTGAGGGAGGCCTCCAGGGAGGACCTCTCCAAGATCTTCGAGATAGAGCTCAAGTGCTTCCCGGACCCCTACCCGATGAGCCTTTTGAGAAAGCTGCTCTCCAGCTACCCGAGGACCTTCCTCGTTGCCGAGCTCGACGGGAAAATAGTCGGCTACATAATCGCCGGGGTGAGGTGGCTCTCAGTCGGGCACATCCTCGCCATAGCCGTTGACCCGGCGCACAGGGGGAGGGGTGTGGGCTCCGCCCTGATGAGGGAGGTTCTCCGCCGCCTCAGGCAGGACGGGGCCACGCAGGTCAGGCTTGAGGTGAGGAAGAGCAACATCAGGGCGATATGCTTCTACCGCAAGCTCGGCTTCGTGGAGAGATTCGAGGTCCCATTCTACTACGCGGACGGCGAGACGGCCATCACCATGGAGCTCGATCTCTAGGCGCCCTCCTCAGATCCTCCAGCGTGACGATTCTGACCTCGGCGGGCGGGTTCGTTGCGGCCGATGTCACCCCGGCAAGGGATTTTACCCCCCTCTGGGCGGCCAGCTCCGCCAGCTCCTGTGTGATCACCCCGTCGAAGACAACCGCCAGAACCCCGCTTGTGTTCCTTATCTCGTCCCTCAGCCCCGCCACCGGGACCTCCTTCACCGGCTCGAGCCCGTAGTTCAGCAGCACCCCCTTGAAGCTCCCCTTCAGCCTCTCCAGGACATCGCCGATCTTCTGCATTACCTCCCTCCGGCCCGGCACGAGCTTCTGGGCCACCGCGGAGACGGGCTTCTTGTCCTTCAGGGCCTTTATTATCTCCTTCCTCGTGAGATCCTCCACGCTCCTGCCGGGCGGCGGCCTCGCCACATAGTCAACCTTCGCCACCTGAAGCAGCTCCTTGAGGATGAGGTCCCCGCCCCTGTCGCTGTCCACAAAAGCCGTGACCGTCTTGTTCTTCGTCAGCTCCACTATCTCCGGCGGTATGCTGGTCCCGTTGACTGCCACGACGTTCTTTATCCCGGCCCTCAGGAGATTCAGGACGTCCGCCCTGCCCTCAACGATTATGATGGCATCCGAGGTCTCCACCTCCGGCCCGGCCGGCAGCCCCCTGTAGCTCACGATTTCCTCGACCCTCACCGTGTCCTTCACGTGCTCCGTTATCTCCTGGGCCTCCGGCAGCTCCTGCTCCAGCTGCTTGATGATCTCCTTCGCCCTCTCCAGTATGTACCTCCTCTTCGTGTCCCTGACATCCTGAATCTTCTCGACCTTTATCTTCGCCTCACACGGCCCTATCCTCTCTATCGTCTCAAGCGCCGCCGCGATTATCGCCGTCTCATACCTGTCCAAGCTGGACGGAATCAGGATGCTCCCCCTGGTCTTTCCGCCCTCAGTCTGAAGGTCTACCTTTATCCTGCCTATCCTTCCCGTCTTCAGGAGCTCCCTGAGGTCCAGCTCATCCCCGAGGAGCCCCTCCGTCTGCCCGAAAATCGCCCCCACCACATCCGGGCGCTCGACCACCCCGCTCGCCTCCAGCGTGGCGTGAACCATATACTTTACAGTAGGAACTAGCTCTTCCTTCATTTCCTTCACCTCCTCCCTGGGTTTTTCTTCTCCCACTTCTCGCACCTTCTTTTCCAGCCAGAAGTAGATGAGCTTGATCTGGCCCTTTTCATCTCATTTATTCTCCCGTAGTTAAAAAGGATGACGGTCAGCCATCCCGCCGGTTTTCCCCCGACAGCGCCGCCCGCTAGAGCCCAGACCCGCCCCCATCTCGGAGACGCTCACGGCCCGTCCCCCCCTCCGGCGGAGGATGCAGGCCGGCAGGTCCCAGACGCTCCTGGCCCTCTCAATCACCCCTCTGTCGCTGCTCGCCGAAATGTCCGCCCCGGCCACCCTTCTGTCCACATCCCTCTCCGCCCTCGCCTCCCCGTTCAACCCCCTCTCCTCCATCCTCCTCGCGACCTCCCCCGCAAGCTCACCGCTCCTGCTGACCTGGCTGTCGAAGAGGATCGTCACTCTGGCGGGCCGAGCCCTCTCGATCGCCCCGATGATCTCCTCAACCGCCGCCCACGTCCTCCTCCCGATCCTGTACTTCCCGAAGACCCCGCTCAGATCCCTGATCATCCCGTCATCGCATCTCACCACGGGCCCTCCCCCGACCACCGCCTCGCCCCGTACCCCCCCCATCTCCCCC
>CAZZKZ010000173.1:0-1954 GCA_964654915.1 Hadarchaeota archaeon (SeqCode) | reverse complement strand
GCCTCGTCTACGACGCGAGCGATGGGAGGCCGATTAGCGAGGAGCACCCGCTGAGGCCGGCGTCCCCATATGCGGCATCCAAGCTTGCCGGGGAGGAGCTGGCCCTGTCCTACCACAGGGCGTACGGGCTTCCGGTCGTAGTGACCAGACCGTTCAACACCTATGGGCCTTTCCAGAGGAGCGATTCGGAGGGAGGGGTGGTCAGCATCTTCATAGAGAGGAAGCTTAGAGGGGAGCCGCTCCTGGTTTATGGGGACGGAAAGCAGACGAGGGATCTTCTTTACGTGGAGGACTGTGCGGATTTCATCGTTAGGAGCCTGATGAGCAGGAAGGCCGTCGGGGAGGTGATAAACGCCGGGACCGGGAGGGACGTGGAGATAAACAGGCTTGCGCTCATGATATGCGGGGACAGGAGAATGATTAAGCATGTGCCCCACCCGCACCCGCAGGCGGAGATAAGGAAGCTCGTCTGCGACTACTCCAAGGCTAAGAGGCTGCTCGGGTGGGAGCCGAAAACCAGACTTGAAGATGGAATAAGGAAGACCGAGGAATGGATGGCGGAGAGATGAAGTTCATCCCGTACGGACTTCACTGGATTGATGATCAGGACATAGAAGAGGGCGGGAGGGGTCTGGAGGGCGACTGGATAGTCATGGGAAACAAGGTTAAGGAGTTCGAGGATGCGATATGTAGCTACGTCGGAGCGAGGTACGGGGTGGCCGTGAACTCCGGAACGGCGGCGCTCGATGTGGCGATGAACTCCCTCGGGCTGGAAGAGGGAGAGGTGATAACGACTCCCCTCACCTTCGTTGCCACGGTGCATGCCATCCTCTACGCTGGTCTGAGGCCGGTCTTCGCGGACATCCAGAGAGACACCTTCAACATCGACCCGGCGGACGTGGAGAGGAAAATAACCGACAGGACAAGGGTCGTTGTGTGCGTGGACTTTGCGGGCCATCCCTGCGAAATCGACGAGATAAAAAGGATTGCGGACGGACACGGGCTGAGGGTGATCGAGGATGCCGCGCATGCGCTTGGGGCGGAGTACAGGGGGAGAAAGGTCGGGTCGCTGGCGGACGTGACGGTCTTCAGCTTCCATCCGGTCAAGCACATAACAACCGGGGAGGGGGGAATGGGCGGGGCCGACATCGGGGAGCTGGCCGAGAGGATGAGAATTCTGAGGAATCAGGGGGTGGAGAGTTCGGCGATGGAGAGGTTCGGGCCGGGAGGGAGGTGGACCTACGACGTGAGAATGCTAGGGAGGAACTACAGGATGACGGACTTCCAAGCGGCACTTGGGCTCTCGCAGCTGAGAAAGCTCGAGTTCTTCATCAGGAGAAGGGAGGAGATAGCCAAGGCGTACATCGATGAGCTTTCCGGAGTAGACGGGATAGAGCTGCCGGTGGTGAGACCGCACGTCAGGCACGCTTGGCACATCTTCACCGTTCTTGTGGAAAGGGGGATAAACCGGGACGAGTTCGTGGCGTCGCTGAGGAAGAAGGGAATCGGAGCGGCTGTCCACTATACCCCGGTTTACCGGTTCACATACTACCGGGAGAGATTCGGCTTCAGGCCGGAGGATTTCCCCGTGACGGAGGATGTGACAAACAGGATCGCCACTATTCCGCTGTTCCCGCGGATGAGCGACGAGGATGTGGACAGGGTCGTGCAGGCCGTGAAGGAGACGGTGCGGGAGCTGAGGGGATGAGATTCCTCGTTATTGGATGTGGGTCGATAGGCGAGCGGCACGTGCGGAATTTGATAACCCTCGGAGAAAGAGATATTCTCGTTCACGACACCAACAGGGAGAGGATGAGGCTTGTGCAGAGGAGGTACGGGGTCGGAACCAGACAGGACCTTGACTCCGCTCTTGGTGAGGAGCTGGATGCGGTACTTGTGTGCACACCGCCGGTGACGCATGTCCCCCTGCTGAGGCGGGCGCTGGATGCGGGGG
>CAZZKZ010000172.1:0-4266 GCA_964654915.1 Hadarchaeota archaeon (SeqCode) | reverse complement strand
ATGTCTCCCGACAGCCCCGGCAGGTACGGTCTGGTAGAGGTCCACAGGGAGAAAAGTGCGGATCTCGTGCTTCTGCCCGCAAGCCTGAGCCCCTCCCTGATCTCTATGAGGCCTGAGTCGATCGCCAGCTTGGCGAATATCGCGTTGATTCCCTCGAATCCCCCGGCGAACTCCTGCCTGTCTCCTATCGCCCCCACCAGCGCCAGCTTTATCAGAGACCTGAACTTCGTGCTTATGCTCTCCGCTAGCAGGTAAGCCACGCCGCTGGCGCTCACATCCCTGCCGCCGTTGGCCCCAACCGTGTGGGGATGAACATACCTGAGGTTCGGGTGATCCCTAAGTTCGCCGCCGTGGTGGTCGATCAGCAAGACATCCTTACCCTTGACCAGCAGGTGCCTGTGGATGTCCTCAAGCTGCGTGGTCCCCTGATCCACAAATATGAAAACCTCATAGCTCTCCCCTCCGAGCCTCTCAATCTCCTCGCTTCTCATCGGCTTGCAGAACTTCAGAACGTACGGTGCATTGTAGTAGTGCAGGCCCCTGGCCAGAATGGCCGCCGCCGCTATCCCGTCGGCATCAATGTGCGAAACTATCTTGACAGCTTTACCTGCCTCGAGTCTCTCCCCGAGAAATTCAGCCGCCCCCCTAGCCTCGGCCTGAAGCGCCTTCAGCTTTTCCCTCATGAGGTTCTCCTCCCAACCCTCAGTTTCCCGGTTTTTTAGCCAATCGGCACGGAAAAATCCGTTTCGATGGAAAAACCGGTGCGGAGAACGGCAGATGGGGCTCCCGCGTGGCGAGTTCGTCTGTTGCACGCAACCCATCGCCCGAACACACGGTTAAGACGGGAGGCGACCTCAGACAAGCAGGCTGGCCTTTTCCCTGTCGTACCTCCAGTCCGGAGGCAGCTCTCCTCTTCTCTTGTAGTAGCGCACCAGCCTGTTTATTCTGGACTCGACTATCTCCAGCGTCCTCCTAGTCTTGTAATCCTTCTTGTGCTTCGAGAGGTGGTCGTAGAGCTTCACGGCCCTTCTGATGATGTTAGCGAGGTCCTCCGGAAGCTTGGGCAACACACCGTGCTCCTTCAGAATCTGTTTCACGGTTTTCCCCGTGACCTCCTTGACGCTCGGTACGGCATACTGATCCCTGAGGATCACGCCGATTCTGCTTGGCGGAACGCCGTCCTTTGCCAGCTTGACGACGAGCCTCTCGACCTCTTCTGCCATCTGCGGTTCGGATGCCATTTTACTCCCCCATATCTTGACCGCGCTCTCCTTTAAACCATAGCAGAAACTTCCTTATGGCCGCCCCGCGGTGCGAAAGGAGGTTCTTTTCCCGTGTGCTCATCTCCGCAAACGTCCTCCCGTTGACCTCAAATATGGGATCAAACCCGAAGCCACCCGTCCCCCTAGGCTCGTGCGTGATCTTCCCCCTGACGGATGCGCTGAAAACGACCGGCCCACCCCCAGGCGAGCAGAAGGCCACCGCCGAGCGGAACTCCGCCAGCCTGTTCTCCACGCCCTCCATGAGCTTCAGTATCCCGCGGTTCCCGATCGTGAGGAAAACGAATTTTGAGTACGGTCCCGGAAACCCGTTCAGGGCATCTATGAAGAGTCCGGCGTCCTCAGCGAAGCACGGGTCTCCGATCTCCCGGCAGACCTCCTCCACCCCGAACCCGACGATCTCCTCCAAGCTGTCCGCCTGAATCTCCGTGTAAGACCTCCTCTCCCACTCAAGCTCCACCCCGAATTCCTTCGCTATGAGGGCAGCCTCCCTGAACTTGTTTTCGTTTGTTGTCACGAATTTCAGCGCCAGGCTCTCTCCTCCTTCGCAACGTACCTCCCTCTCTTAGATATCTCCTCAGCCCGCCTTATTATTTCCCCCGCTCCTCTCCCGAATGTATTTCTGTACTCGTCAACCACAAGCCGATAAGCCTCCCCCGCTATCTTGAAGTGAACGCTTTCTAGGGCTCTCCTGAGAAGATGCAGGTCGACACCCCTCGCCTCCACCGATGTGTCGTAGCAACCCAGACCGAAGTCTATTAGAACCAGCCTGCCGCTTCTCTCCAAAATCATGTTCGAGGTTGTCAGATCCCCGTGAACGATCCCGGCTAGGTGGAGCCTTGCGATGTATCTCCCGATCTTCCTGCAGATGAGACGCCTCCTCCTGACCGGCAGCCTGTCCAGCACATTCTTCAGCTGCTCTCCTTCCGAGAAGCTCATGACGATTTTCGCACCGTCTGGGTCAACCTCCAGTATGGTCGGCGTCGGCACCCCAGCCCTCTTCGCGTCGATCATGAGCTTGGCCTCCAGCGACGTCCTGTACCTCCTGAGCCAGTTGTCAATCTCCTGAATCCTGTACTTTTTCGAGACCCTGAGCTTCAAGATAACCTTTCCCCTTCTCCCCGGGTGCAGCAACGAGCTGAACTCGGCCAAGTAGAGGTCGGCCTCCGCACCCTTCTTTATCATCTCCATGTTACCTCGACCTCGTCCGTCCTCCACCTCTGCCTGACCTGCGTCTCCTCTAGCCTCTGCCTCCAACCGCTCCGGTACGCGAGCAGCCCTGTCCAAGCTATCATCGCCCCGTTGTCCTGGCACAGCTCGAACGGGGGCACGACGAACTTTGCACCGTGCTCTCCCGCCATCGTTCGGAGCATTTCGCGCAGCCTTCTGTTTGCAGCCACCCCTCCCGTTAGCATGACCTCATCCTTCTCCGTGTGTGCGAGCGCTCTCTCCGCTACCTCCACCACGGCCGCAAACGCGGTCTCCTGCAGGCTGTATGCCACGTCCTCGGGCGCCTCCCCTCCCTCCACGAGCCTGATCGCCTCGCTCAGGATGCCGCTGAATGACATATCCATCCCCTTAACGGCGTAGGGTAGCCTGAGATATCTGGTTCCCCTCTTCGCCAGCTCCTCGACCTTGGGCCCGCCCGGATGGGGGAGCCCGATTCTCCTGGCGAAGACATCTAGGCAGTTGCCCAGCGGTATGTCAAGAGTTTCACCAAAAATCCTGTACCTGCCCGAGCTGAAGGCTATTATCTGCGTGTTTCCCCCGCTGACGTAGACGGTCACGGGGTCCTCCGCCCTTCCGGTGAGCCTTCCGATCTCCACGTGCGCCACGCAGTGGTTGACCCCGACTATCGGGACGTTCAGCCAAACAGCCAGCGCCCTCGCGGCGGTCGCGGCCGTCCTCAGAACAGGCCCGAGGCCTGGCCCCTGTGAAAAGGACACGAGGTCGATGTCAGAGGGGGAGATCCCGGCCATCCTCATTGCCTCCTCTATGACCTCGCCCGCACACCTCGCGTGAAACTGTACGGCCTCGCGGGGGTGGATGCCCCCCTCCTCTGGAACATAGGTCCTCCAGCAGTTGGCAAGGATTTTCCCGCTCTGGTTTACAACTCCCACCCCGAAGGTGTGCGCCGTCCCTTCTATTCCCAGACAGATCATCAATCTCAGGATTGTCCACCTGGGAGTAATAGGCTTGCGGAGGATTCTATTTTAACCGCCCCTGCGGAGTTTATGTCGTATGCACGAGAAAATTCTCGACGAAGTCCTGACCAAGATCAAACCAAGACCGGAGGATCTCATCCGCCTAAATTCCGCGGTGGAGAAGCTCATCAGGAAAATCGAGTGCAAGGCCAGGGAACTCGGGATCGGTGTGAAGGTCAGGGTGGTCGGGTCGGCCGCAAGAAACACCTGGCTCAAAGGGGAGAAGGACATAGACATCCTCCTCATGTTTCCGGAGAGCACGCCCGAGGAGGAGATGGAGAGGCTTGGCATGCGTCTGGCCAGGGAGGTTGCCGGCTCCAGCGGAAGGGAGGAGTATGCGGAGCACCCCTACGTCAGGGCCACCTTAGACGGTCTCGAGGTGGACATAGTCCCGTGCTTTGAGGTCTCCGACCCCTCGAGGATAAAAAGCGCGGTCGATCGCACTCCCTATCACCAAGAATACGTCAGGAAAAGGATGACTGACAAGCTCGCTGACCAAGTCCTCCTGCTGAAGCAGTTTGCCAAGGGCACCGGCGTCTACGGTGCGGAGTCAAAGGTTCAGGGGTTCTCCGGCTACCTCTGCGAGCTACTGATCCTGCATTACGGCTCATTCATGGAGCTGGTCAGAAGCGCAAGCGAGTGGCGCCCCGGAACCGTTATAGACATAGAGGAATTCCACGGGAGGGCGGACTATCTGCCGAGGCTCTTTGCCGGCCAGCCTCTCATACTCATAGACCCGGTGGACCGGAAGCGGAACGAGGCCGCCGCCGCCGTCGTCAGGC
>CAZZKZ010000171.1:0-2587 GCA_964654915.1 Hadarchaeota archaeon (SeqCode) | reverse complement strand
ATCATCCTGCCCCTAACGTCGATATACCCCGTGGTGTCGGGCGAGCCGGAGGAGGGCGAGAACCTGCCGCCCTGGGCCCCGCCCGGGATGGAGCCGAAGAAGGCGCTGGTCGCCGGTCTCGTCAACACGGTTCTGCTGATGTTCATGGTTCTGCCCGCAGCCATTCCGGCCACGATCGCCTCCTACACATTCGTCGGCGAGAAGGTCAACAGGCAGCTGGAGCCCCTTCTCGCCGCCCCCGTCACGGATCTCGAGCTCCTGCTCGGGAAGAGCATGGGCGCCTTCATCCCGGCCATGGCCGCCGCGCTCGTTTCCTTCGCCGGCCTCGTTGCTGTCGTGGACGTGATCACGTACCCGCTCTTCGGTTATGCCCTGCTTCCGAACCTCCTCTCGCTTCTCGTGCTCCTCGTCTACTGCCCGCTGGTCTGCCTCGTGAGCGTTTTCTGGTGCGTCTTCGTGTCCTCGAAGGTCAGCGATGTGAGGTCGGCCATGCAGCTGGGCGTCCTTGGGATTCTCCCGGTGATGTCGCTTTACTTTTTGTTCCTGGCAGGGATAGTCCAGCTCGACTGGAGGACGAACTCGGGGGCCATTCTCCCGCTCTCCCTGACCGGGATCGCCAACCTCGCCTGGAGAACGCACTCGCTGGCAATCCTCCTGCTCTCCCTGGCCGCGGCGGGCCTTCTCCTCCTGAGCCGCAGGATATTCCGGCGTGAGGAGATTCTGGTCAGGTGGAGGTAGGCGGTCGGTCGTCCAGCCCGGGCGGCGGCCTGATGGAGACCCTCACGAGACCCGAGCAGAGGCGTCCGACAAGCCGGCCCGTCAGAAAGGAGAAGGGGAGGACGGAGGCAAGGGCGAACAGCTCCCCGAGGAAAAGGCCGACGGCGATTGACGGCAGGACGGACGAGAGGCCCGAGGCGATGAGGAGGGCGAGGAAGGCCCGGGGCCTCTGCCTCCTCAGAACTACGGTCTTTCCCCCGAGCCCGCCGAACATGGCGCCCAGCCCGAGGGCCGGCGAGCCGAGGAGCAGGATGACGCAGACGAACGGGTTCATCTTCCCTTACCCCTCGCGGACGGGCAGACCCGGGCGAGCGGGCAGATCTCGCACCTCTGTCCGACCGGCCTGCATATCTCCCTCCCGAAGCGCACAAGCCCGAGGTTGACCAGCCTCCAGTCCTCCCGCCTTATCAGCTTCCTGAGCTCGGGCTCGACCTCCTCTATCTTCGCATCCCAGCTCACCAGCCCGAGCCTCCTGCTCACCCTGTTCACGTGCGTGTCGACGGGGATGCAGGGCACGCCGAATCCGTAGCAGAGGGTCACGTTGGCGGTCTTCTCCCCAACGCCGGGCAGCTGCTTGAGCTCCTCCTTGTTGGCCGGGACCTTCCCGCCGTACCTCTCGATCAGGATCTCGCATATCCTCCTGATGTTTTTCGCCTTCTGCCTGGGGAAGCCGACGGGCCTTATCAGTTCAGCTATCCTCTCCTCCGGCAGCCTGAGGATCTCCTCAGGGGTGGAGGCGACGGCGAAGAGGGCCCTGCTCGCCCTCTCCGTGTTCTCCTCCCTCGTCCGCTGGGAGAGGACGCAGGATATGAGGACCTTGAAGGGGTCCTCCCTCCACCTGTGTCTGGGCTCGCCGTACCTCGACCTGAGAAACCTGACGAGGGCCTCAGCCACCTTCTCCTTTTTCATCCCTGTACTCCCCCGTGATCTCTGCGATGAGCCTGGCGAGCGCGTGGTAGCACATGTCGACGCCGGCCTTCCCGGTCGCTATGTTCATCATGTAGTCGGGACAGGAGCAGAGGTTCTTCACGACCTCGTACTCCCCGCCCCTTCCCCTCACGAACCACCTCCTCCCGCGCCTGACGACGCGGCCCTTCTCCACGGCCTCTATCGCCCTCTCCCCGCGCTTTCCGTAGACCTCGACAATCATCTTCCTGACTTCGCCGGTCAGCCTCCTCTCCCTCCTGAGGAGGTCAAGCAGCCCGGCCCTTTTCCTGCCGAACTCCGGGAGCATCTTCCCCCTTTAATGTGCGGTTCCAAAAATATAGGGTGTGGAGAGGACCGGTCTCCCTAGGCTAAGCCGCAGGCTCGGCCAGCACCTGGTCGTCGATGAGGGAGTCCTGCGGAGGATGGTTGACTATGCTGAGGTCGGACCGGATGATGTTGTTCTAGAGATCGGGACCGGGACGGGAAACCTCACGAGGCTTCTGGCCGGGAGGGCTGCAAGGGTCTACACGATAGAGAAGGACAGGCGGCTCCTCGAGATCGCGAGGGGGAGCGTGACCGCCGGCGACGTCCGGTTCATCCACGGCGACGCGAGGAAGGTCGAGCTTCCGGAGTTCACGAAGGTCGTGGCGAACATCCCCTACCAGATCTCGTCCGAAATCACCTTCAGGCTCCTGGAGAGGAGCTTCAGGCTCGGGGGCCTTATGGACCAGCTGGCGGTCGCGAGCTCCTCTCGAGGAGCCTGAAGGTGCTTTCGGACGAGTTCTGGTAGGGGATGTTCGCCACGACCTTCGTGAACTCCGGAAGCTCGACCTTCCTCGCGTCGCCGTGGATGAACCGGACGTCGCCGGCGGTCACGCTCCCC
>CAZZKZ010000170.1:0-3849 GCA_964654915.1 Hadarchaeota archaeon (SeqCode) | reverse complement strand
CGCGGGCGACCGACGGGAGCCACAGCCGCCACGACCAGAACCCAGAGTCTCGAACGAGCCTCTCAAAGTTGCTCAGACCGACGTATTTCTCCGGGTTGATTCCGTCCCACTCGTAGAGGCTGATCCTGAAGACATCGATGTTCGGATAGATGAAGAACACGAGGAAGAAAAAGAGGGCCGGGAGCACGAAGAGGTAGGGAGTCGCCCTCTTTAACCACCGCTTCGCGGGCATGCCCCTCATGCTTTCATCCGAAGCTTATCGGCAGTTTGCCCTCCTGCCTGAGCTTTTCGGCCATCCGCTGGTGTTCGACAGCGACCTCCGAGGGCGTCATCCTCCCGGAGAAGAGCCTGTTCATAAGCTCCAGATGTTTGAGGGCAAAAGCTCTTGGGGCATACTGATCCCAGGGCATCAGGAGGTTCCTCGATCCGCCGAGCAGCTTTATCTGCTTGAGTATAACCGGGTCATACCTGTTCTCAGGTATTTCGAGCCCGCCGCCTATCCTCGAGTCAAAGGCGAGTATGTCTCCAACCCTCTCGAGGAAGGAGTTGACAATGTCCTCAGTCCCGTGGAGCCTGATCAGGTTGAATGCCTCCTCCTTAAACTTTGACCCCTTCGAAACGCATAGGTAATCCTGCGTGCCGCCTAGGAGGTCAGCCGCGCGGCCGGCCCCACCCGGAATCCCGGGGAAGTAAACCGCGTCCAGCGGGAAGGTCCTGCCCAGCTGCCCCATCCTGAATCTGAGGGTGCTGACCATCCACGAGCCCTGAAGGTACATCGCCGCCTGGTTCTCGAAGAACAAGTAGTCGGCGACATCGTAGCCGGCGTTTATGAAGCCCGGCTGGAAGGCCCCGGCCGCCACCAGCTCCATGCACTTTTCACCCGCCTGAATGAAGACGTTGTCCGTGAACGAGTAGCCGGGCTCACCGTTGAGGGCCTTCCTGAAGTAGTCCGGCCCGCCTATCCTGTCAACCAAGTACATGTAATAGAAGGAGAGCTGCCATTCCTCCGCCCCGGCCACTACGAGCGGGTATATGTCCTTGCCGGCGGCGTTCTTCTTTCCCTTGAAGGTGTTTATCACACTCATGAACTCGTCCCACGTCCAGACCTCTCCGTTCTCCGCGTTCGGGACCCTGACGCCGAAGGCATCAAAGAGCGACCTGTTGACATATATCTGAACAACCCCAACGGTGTACGGGAAGCCGTAGTTCCTCCCGTTCCACGTGCTGTTCCAGAGCAGCCTGCTCCTGTTCTCCAGAGGCAGGAGGCGGACGGCCCATTCCTCGCGCAGGAGATCGGTCAGATCCTCGACCCTTCCGGCATCCACATAGTCCTTGAGCACGCCGCCGCCCCAGGAGTGCCAGACGTCAGGCGGGTTTCCCCCGGCCATCGTCGTCTCAAGGGCATTCTTGAAGTCCTCCGTGCTGTAGTCGACCTTAACGAGCCTCACGTTCTCCCCGTAGAGCCTGTTGAAGAGTTCCTCGACCTCGGAGTGCCATGGGACGTGCGTCGGGCTCCCGGCGTGTGGTGTCCACCAGTACATCCTCTGGGTTCCCTCTCGGCCGGGAAGGAAGATAACACCTACAACCACGACGGCCGCAACCATGGCAACCGCGATCACCTTCTTCTGCATGCAAACTCAATATTTTGCTCGGCTCCATCAATATAAAAAACTTCGGCTGTGTTTTCGCCCTGATTTTGACGTGCGCGGGTCAAAATTTTTAAAGGTGAATGGAGACTTTCTGCAGGTGCATCGTTTGCAGAGGAGAATTCTGATCGGGGTCGCGGCCGTGCTCGTCTGCGTCGCGCTTCTCCTGACGCTCGGCATGAGACGTGAGGCCACTCCGGAGGGGGTCTATCTCGGTGTCTACATGCCGGCGGTTCCGTTCTCGATGGATGCCCTGAATGACTTCGAGAACATGACCGGGGCGAAGGTGGGCATAATCATGTGGTTCACGCATTCAACAGATTCTTTCCCCACGGATTTCGTGAGGAGGGTTCACGATCACGGCGCCATACCGCTGATAACGTGGCAGCCGTTCCTCAGGGGAGGCGAGAGCGGTTTCCTGCTCGACCACATCGCCTCCGGAGGCTGGGACGACTACATCCGGCAGTGGGCAAATGACGCGAAGAGGTGCGGCGGGACCATCCTCATCCGCTGGGGCCATGAGTTCAACGGCTACTGGTATCCCTGGAGCGTGCCGGCCAACGGCAACGACCCGCAGAAGTTCGTGAGGGCGTGGAGGCACGTTGTGGAAGTTTTCAGGCAGGCGGGTGCCAAGAACGTCCAGTGGGTCTGGTGCCCCTACCATCTGTCAAATCCTGACGAGCCCTGGAACGACCCGTTCCTCGCCTACCCGGGCGATGACTATGTCGACTGGATCGGGCTGGACGGATACAACTGGGGCACCAGCCAGAACTGGAGCGAGTGGCTTCCCTTCAGGAGCATATACGCCAGTCTGATAAGGATGTACTCCACCGCCTTCCCGAACAAGCCGATAATGATCGCGGAGTTCGCCTCGGCCGAGGAGGGCGGGGACAAGGCTGCATGGATAAGAGAGCTGCCGGAGGCGCTGGCCGACATGCCCCAGATAAGGGCGGTTGTCTGGTTCAACACCCAGAAGGAAACCGACTGGAGGGGGAACTCGAGCCGGGAGTCCCTTGAGGCCTTCAGGTCGATAGTGGACAACTTCATAAGGGGGTCGGGAGGTCTCGCGGATCTCCCCAGGAGGTACAAGCCGCCGGAGGTCAGCTGGCCGCAGGCCGGGCGGGTTGAAAACATGCCTTTCTATGTCTACTCTGACTACCTCGCCAGCGGGAACCACTTTTACCCGACCGGCTGGATGGGCGACTACACCGACATGACAATGGATGAGAGATGCACGGAGAACCCGCGGTCGGGATCAACCTGCATAAAGGTCGTCTACTCGGCCGAGGGCCAGAAGCGCTGGGCCGGCGTCTACTGGCAGAATCCGCCAAACAACTGGGGAATGGTCGACGGCGGCTTCAACCTCAGCAGGGCGAGGAGGCTCGTCTTCTGGGCCCGGGGGGAGAAGGGCGGAGAGATAGTGCAGTTCAAGATGGGAGGGATAGCCGGTTACTATCCCGACTCGGCGGTGGCGACGGCAGGGCTCGTAACCCTGGAGAACGAGTGGAGGAGGTACGAGATCGACCTCAGCGGAAAGGATCTCTCCTACATTTCGGGCGGCTTCTGCTTTGTCGTCAAGTCCGAGGCGGGCTACAACACGGAGGGGTGCACCTTCTACCTTGACGAAATATTCTACGAGTGAGGTCAGACAATCAGCCGGCCGCTCTTCACGTCGAAGAACTTGAGGTTCTTCTCGTTGAACCTCACGAAAAGCTTCTCCCCGCTCCGGAAGCAGAAGTCGGGGTCAACGGCCGCAGTCAGCTTGACCCCTCCCCCCATGTCGATGTCGACGTAGCCGAGGTTTCCCATCTGCTGGAAGAAGTAGACCCTGCCCTCGATGGCCCCCCTCTCCCTCTTCGGCAGGACGATAACATCCTCCGCCCTGACGCCAACGGTCACCTCCTTCGCCTTCATCTTCCTGAGACCGGCCCCAACCTTGGGCGGCAGCCTGATGGAAAAGCTGAGGGCATCCGCAAGCATCCTGCTTCCCCGCCTGACGACACGGCAGCTGAAGAGATTTATTCTGGGGCTGCCTATGAACTCGGCAACGAATCTGTCGACGGGGTAGTCGTAGATGTTCCTCGGAGTGTCCACCTGCAGAAGCTTCCCCTCCTTCAGCACGGCGACCCTGTCGGCCATCACCATCGCCTCCGCCTGGTCGTGCGTCACGTAGACGGTCGTCGTCTTCAGCTTCTCGTGCAGC
>CAZZKZ010000169.1:0-6068 GCA_964654915.1 Hadarchaeota archaeon (SeqCode) | reverse complement strand
TTCCAGATCGATGTGAACTGGTATATCATGACCGAGATGATGGCCGGCTTCGAGGCGGGGAGGATTATCTTCCTGTATATCTCCCAGTCGCTCGCCCCCTTCTTCCTGGCCCGCTCAATCCTATCGTTCGGGATGTGCGTGTAAAAGTTCCTGAACAGAAGGGTGCATATCGGTATCCCGTAAACCGTGTGAACGAACACCATGCCCGGAATCGATCCGACGAGCCCGAGCGTCCCCATCGTGCGGAAGAGCGGGAAGATGATGGTCGTGTAGGGGAGGAAGGTCCCGGCGATCAGAACAATAAACAGGGTCTCCTTGTATCTGAACCTGTGCTTGGAGAAGACATAGCCCATCCATGAGCCTATCAGGACTGAGCAGAGGACGGCGCCGATGGTGAAGGCCAGGCTGTTGAGGAGGGGCCTGCCCAGCCTCTCAACCGCCTCCCTGTAGGTTTCGAAAGTCGGGCTTCTCGGCGGGGAGAGCGGGTTGGATGTCTCTATCTCCTCGATTGGCTTTATCGATGCCATCAGCGCCACCCAGATCGGAAGGAGGAAGGCCACGGCGAAGGCTATGAGAAAGATATAAACGAGGATCCTCTTCCAGCGCGCCCGGATGATGCCAAGAATCTTCCTCGCGTCCATCATCTGTGCCCCCTGTAGGCCCACCAGACATACGGCAGGACTATGCAGAGAACGAAGAAGACGAGGATGTTCCCGATGGCTGCCCCGTACGCGACGTTCAGCTTCTGGTAGGCCTCAACAAAGACGAGTATCGGAAGGTTGTAGGATGAGGTGCCGGGTCCTCCCTGAACCATCGTCCAGACGAGGTCGAATGCGGCCTTCAGGGTGAAGACGAAGAGGACGACGGCGCAGGAGAGGATGGGGATGCGGAGCCTGGGAAACTCCACCTTCCAGAAGATTTTCCACCAGCCCATTCCCTTCCTCCGGGCCTCCTCCAGTTCCTTCCTCGGAACCGACCTCAGGCCGGCGAAGAGGATCAGGGCGCAGTAGCCGGAGAACTGCCACACCATCGGGATTATCATCGAGATGAGGACAGTCTTCGGGCTCAGATACCAGTCGCTGGCAAGAAATCCGAGGCCGAACGATTTCAGGATCGAGTTGACGGCGCCGTTTGTCGGGTGAAACATCCAGGCCCAGACAACGCCCGTGACGACTAGGGAGAAGGCGAACGGAATCAGGAAGATCAGGGTGAAGATCCTCAGGCCCCTCGGCCTCTGGTTGAGGAGGAAGGCTAAGAAGAGACCGACAAGGATGGAGATGGGTATGGCTGAAAAGAGGATGATCGTGTTCAGGAATGACTTTCCAAACAGCTCGCTGGTGACAACGCTGGAGTAGTTGCTCAGACCGACGAAGTTATAGGTCGGAACGGCGCCTTTCCAGTCCGTGAAGGATATCGCCATGTTCCAGGCGATCATCCCGTAGACGAAGTATGCTGCAAGAGCGAAGAGGACCAGAACCGTGAGAAGGGTTGTCCTCTCCAACTGCTCCCCTCGCCCTCAGACGATGTTCCAAGAAATCGAATATGTGCCCCTGCCGAGAACTTGGACGATTGCACTCGCCGACTGTTCCACGTTCTGATACTCGACGAACTCGCTTATCTTCGGATGCAGATCGTATAGCACCTCGTTGGGCAGAGACATTCCGTGCGTGAAGCTCGGGTAGAACCTCGTCTGCTCCCTCTTCAGTTCATCGGCCACCCCTCTCGAGTAGTCGTCGGTGTATATGCTGTCGGGCACATCGGTGTAGGGAGAGACCGATCCCTTGACTGGGTTGAACATGGTCTGAACCTGCAGGGTCGTGTAGGAGTGGACCCACCTCAGACCGCTCACCACGTTCCCGCCCTTTGGGACAACGAAGCCGTCAACGACCAAGCCGAAGAGATTTTCCGTCCCTGGGGCCGGCAGGATGCCGTACTCAACTCCAGGTGTCCATCCCCTGTTCTTGAAGTACGCGTTCGCCCAGTCGCCGTGCATGTACATGGCAACCCGGCCATTGAACAGCTGACCGCAGGCCTCCGCCCAGTTTCTGGCTTTGTGGTCGTCCGGGGCGTAGCTGAGATACCTCTTGAAGAGCTCGAGAACCGGCCTGAGCCTGTCGGCGGTCGCGCGGCCGTTTATAAAGTCCTCGTAGAGCTGGATGTCATAGCCAGCCATTATCGTCTCGATGATCTGGGTCGCCGCCCAGTCGGTTCCCATCCCGTCGCCGACCTCAAGCGGGTAGATGTTCAGTCCCCTCTCCTGAGCCCTCTGCTTTATGAGATCGCAGAGGTCGAAGAACTCCTCAAAGGTCATCGGGCCGGACGGCGGGGTTATCCCGAGCTGCGCGAAGACCTGCTTGTTGTAGAATATGACATTGGTCTTGTGTATGCCCACGGGAACGAGATAGTAGTTCCCGTTCAGGCTGCAGAGGCTCCTCACTATGGCGGGGACCCTCTCTGCGATGTTATCGTAATCCCACAGGTCGTTCAGGCTCCTCAGGTAACCCCCGTACCTCGCAACCTCGTAACCCGGGTGGGACTGGAAGGATGCCGGGATGTTCGTGCCGGCGATCAGGGAGGGGAGAATCTTTGGGGGCATGTTGCCTCCGGCTCCGCCCGGAACCGGCACGGGCGTGAAGCTGATGTTCGGGTACATTGATCTCATACCGTCCCTCAGCTTGTTAAAGCCCTGCTCCTCGACATCTATCGTCCACCAGTGGGCGACATTCACGCTTCCGCAGGCCTGCAGGTTCTCGACTATTTCGGCGATCGTTCCCTCAACGGCTTTCTCCTCACCGCGCCGGAGAACCATGACTGCGGCTGCGACCATCAGAATAACGACGATTATCGCGGCGAGGTGAGATGTCTTCATCTTCTCCTCCCTTTCGTTTTTGCTCTGAAGATATAAAAAGCAAACGCTGCGGCCGCAGCGGCTGCGGCCATCAGAGCAATCTGGGCTGTCGAGGACGGGGAAACCACCTCGAACGTTCCGGCCAAGTTCTCCAGCTCGACCGTGTATCTGCCTGGCAAGAGGGTGTGGGAATAGAGCGTGAAGACGATGGTGGTTGAGGAGCCGGCTTGGAGGGAGACCAGCCTCTGGTCGACCGTCTGACCGTTCAGCTTCAGCTCCAGCGTCTTGTCCATCTGACGCCCGGTCTGGTTGGAGACATCCACATATATCTTGACCGTTCCGCCCCTCTCAACGGACCTCGGCGAGACGATCAGGTTGCTCAGGACAAGACCGGGAGCCTGTCCGGCCGATGACATCGAGGGCGGCCGCTCCTCGACTCCCCAGCTCGTGTTGGGCTCGGGCCCCATCCAGAGCTCGAGGGTCCCGCCGCTGATGATCTCGCTGTGCCAGAGGAAGGCCCGGTTGAGCGTCTGACCGTTCAGCTTCGCCGACTGCACGTAGATGTTTGTCGGGGAGTTGTTGTGCACTATTATCTCAAACTTCTTGTTCGTCCCGTAGAATCCGGGCAGATTTATTGTGATCCTGTCGAAGATCGGGCTGCCGATGATGTAGGTGAGACTCGGCGGGCAGACGGGGTAGAAGCCCATCGCCGAAAAGACGAACCAGGAGGACATCTGACCGCAGTCGTCGTTGCCCGGCAGGCCGTGGGGTCCAAGCCTGTACCTCGTCTCCATTATGTTCCTCACCCAGTGCTGCGTCCTCCACGGGGCTCCGGCGTAGACGAAGAGGTAGGAGATGTGATGGCTCGGCTCGTTTCCGTGCCAGTAGTACCTGACCCTGCCCTGCTCGGTGAACCTGTTGTCCGCCAGCAGCGCCGGCTCCTCGCTCCTCTCGAAGAGCCTCTCCAGCTTTGCGACGAAGTTCTCCTCCCCCATGACGTTTATCAGGCCCTGGGCATCGTGCGGAACGAACCATGTGTACTGCCAGGGGTTTCCCTCGTTCGGTTGTGTTATGTAGGAGTAGTAGCCGCGCGGATCGAACGGCTCAACCCAGGAACCGTCAGAGTTCCTGCCCTGAACGTAGCCCTTGTATGGATTGCCTGACTCACCCGGCGCCTCCGGGTTGTAGATGTTCCTCCAGTAGGCCGCCCTCTGCAGGAAGTAGTCGCTGTCGTTCTCCTTCCCTAGGGCCGCTGCCAGCTGGGCTATGCACCAGTCGTCGTACGCGTACTCGAGGGTGAGGGAGACGGACTCGGGATATCCCCTGTCGGCCGGGCAGTAGCCGAGCTGCATGTAGTCTTCGATTCCCGTTCTCGCCTCATAGAAGGGTGGGGGACTCTGCGTGGCATTTTTCACCATCGCCTGGTAGGCCTTCTGGACGTCAAAGTTGGTGATTCCCTTGAGGTAGCTCTCGGCGATCAGCGAGTCCTCGTGTGTCCCGATCATTATGCTGGAGTAGCCCGGATTCGGCCACTTGGGCATCCAGCCGCCCTGCTCGTACATGTAGACAAGGGACTGCATCATGTCCGCGACCCTTTCCGGCTGGAGGAAGATCAGGAGGGCGTTCTGTGCCCTGAAGGTGTCCCACATGGAGAAGTCGTTGTAGAACTCGCGACCCTCGGGAAGCGTGTGAAGCTGCGCATCGAAGACGCTCCAATATTTACCGTACTCGGAGGAGACCCTGGGCAGGAGAAGGGCGTGGTAGAGGGCCGTGTAGAACCTTATCTTGTCCTTGTCCGTTCCACCCTCAACCTGAACCATGCTCAGGAGCTGGTTCCACTGGCTCCGCGCCTGCTGCCTCACGCCGTCAAAGTCCCAGCCGGGAATCTCGGCCTGCATGTTGTACCGGGCCTGCTCCACGCTTATGAAGGAGATGCTGGCCTTGACGAGGACAACCTCCCCTGCCTGAACCGGGAGTGAAACCCAGGCGCCGGAGTTGTAGGCGGTCACCTCTGTGTTCCCCGGATTCTTTGTGGAGCCTTGGTATGTCCCCCATGATGTAAAGGTCTTGCTGAACTTCACGACGAAGTAGCCCTTGAACTGCCCGGTCGGGCCGCGGTAGCGCCCGATGTCGGAGTAACCTATCACCTCGTTGTTTTCGGGGACAACCTTCGCCCATCCTGTTCCGAGGTGCGTGTCGATCAAAATGTGGGCCTCACCGGAGTTCTCGAAGGTCAGCCTGAGGAGACCAACCCTCATGGTTGATGTGACCTCGAGCCTTATCCCGTAGTCATCGAGCGTGACCGCATAGTAGCCCGGCGAGGCGACCTCCGTCTCGTGCCTGAAGAAGGAGGCCCTCTCCGGCCCTGTCTTGACCTCGCCCCCGAACATCGGCATTATCGTCATGCATGCGTAGTCTGACATGCAGGAACCGCTGGGGAAGTGTGAGCCCCTGATTCCGGCTATGTATCCGGTTTCCGCGGGCCTCCACTTTCCGCCCTCCTCGACGAAGTCATACTCGTAGGGGTAGGAGATATCGGAGGCCTGCTCTCTCCTTGCTGGATCCCACGTGGTCATGGCAAACGGGACGGCCGAGCCGGGATTTGTGTGGCCGTGACGCGTGCCTATGAAGGGGTCGACGTAGTCAACCGGATCCGTCCCGCGCGGTGAGGTCAGCCAGGGCTGCGCGGCCCTCGCGGATGGAAGAGATACAGGAAATAGAGACAGAAGTAGCAGAAGGCTGAAGATCACCGCCTTTGATCGGAATCCTCTCACGCGATGTCCTCCCGTCCGAGTTTTCCCTCTTTTTTCTCCCGGGGGTAAATAAAGGTTTTTGTTGACAGTTGAAATGTTTTTGAAACTGAGTGGGACTCACAGGATGAGCGGGCCGATCGGGTCCTCTCTTGAAGATGTGTTCTTTCAGGCCAAGATGGTCATGCCTAGTAGGTGAAGAAGAAAAAAGAAAGAGAAACTTTGAGGGGTCAGGATCAGCCGGAGATCCTGACGTAGAAGGTGTTGGTGTAGGTCCCTGGAACTGTTTCGATCGGGATGTCCAGTTTCCACTCGATGTTCTTCTGGATGTCCTCGCCGTACGAAACGTTGGTCCAGACGTTCTGGTAGCTCGTGCTCAGGGAGACCCAGTCTCCCTCTCCCTTGGCCTTCGTCGCGCTTGCAGGCATGCTGTTTCCATCCGAACTCCAGTCGCCCGCCGCCTTGACCTG
>CAZZKZ010000168.1:0-3680 GCA_964654915.1 Hadarchaeota archaeon (SeqCode) | reverse complement strand
TGGATGCTGACAAAGAAGGTCGTATAAAAATCGATGTGCTTGACAAGGAGATTATCCGCCCGCTTGAGACATACTCTGGGGGAGAGAAAGTAATCTTGGGTTTTGTGCTCCGGCTGGCGATTGCCCGGGCCATGACTTCTGGAATGAGGGCTTTTCCCCCGAAGTATTTGTTGATCGACGAGGGGTTTGGACCACTGAGTGCAGAGTTCAGGCATAGTGTTCTAAGGGCACTGACGGAGCTGTCAACACAGTACGATCAGATTGTAATAGTGTCTCACATGGAGTATATTAGAGAGCATCATAGCTTCGATTCTTTTATAAGAATAGTCAAAGATGAGGCTGGAATTAGCCACGTTGAACTCCGTGGTAGGTTCCTGACAAATTCATAATTTTGAGCCGTTCTTCATTCATTTAGCCCTCCTCATCCGATTGAATAAGCCCCGGGCGGGAATTGAACCCGCGACCTCACGCTTACCAAGCGTGCGCTCTGACCGGCTGAGCTACCGGGGCCCAACAGAAACTCACCCGCCGGCCCGTAAAATGCTTTTTCCTCAGACGAACTCTGTGGGGATGCCATCGGGCGTGAACGCGACCAGCGGCTTCAGACCGGCCCTCCTCAGCCTCTCCGCGACGTGCGGGTAGAGAAACACGTACTCCTCCTCCAGCGCCCCCGCGAGATCCCTGGCGATCTCCACAAGCCTCTCCCTCAGCCCCTCAACGGCATCCGGGGGGCTGAAGGAGAGCATGACGGCCGGGTGGCAGGGGACGCCGGCGTCCAGAAGGTTCCTCAGGGCCTCCAGCTGGAGCCCGAAGGCCTCCGGGACGGCCCCGGTCAGGCGGGAGAACTCCTCCTCGTCCGTCCCCTTGAGGGAGACCCTGACGTGGACGTTCCCGAAGCGGGCGAGCCCCTCGGCCAGCCTCCTGTCGACGAGGATGCCGTTCGTCTCGAGGATGAAGAGGTAGCCGGCCTCCTCCGCCAGCGAGATCAGCTCCATGAGGTGATCCGGGGCCAGGGTCGGCTCGTTGCCGCTCACCCTCACCTTCCGGTAGCCGAACTTTCTCGCGCACCTGTCCAGCTCGGCGAAGACCTGCTCGGGCGAGAGCATCTCCCCCAGCGTCGGGTTGTCCCTCGGCTCCCCGCTCCAGCAGAAGACGCACCTCAGGCAACATCCCGTGCAGTCGGCCGTGGCTATCCCCCCGTACCACCTGCCCGGCCTCCCGACCCTGTAGTACCTCCTGAGCCTGCCCTGCGAGACCAGAGGGCGGACCTCGTCGGCCAGCTTCAGGGGATCATACACACAAACAACTTGCCCCGGCGCTCAAAAGGGGTGTCCCTCTACGGCCTCACGCCGACCGTGCAGAATCCTAACACATCAGCAGGAAGAGCCAGATGGGAATGTAAACCCTCCTCTCCTTCAGATCAAACACATTTCTGGTCACTATTATGCTAAGGGGAGGATCGTGTTCCTCCTCGAATTTTTCGATTCCCCTGAGCTTCCTCTGCGAGATCTCATCTCCGGAGGTGACCTCTATCGGCACCGGTCGTCTGGCCACTTCCATCACTATGTCGACCTCGTAATTCTGGGGGGTTCTCCAGTAAAACAACTTGGCCGGGAACCCCGAGAAGTAGAAGTGCAACCTGCGGCAATGCTCATGCACCAGGGTTTCGATTACCTTCCCAAGCGCGGTGGCATCAGACAGCAGTGATTCATCCAGCTGCCCGAGCAAGGCATTTCTCAGGCCAACGTTCACGAAGTAAATCTTGTCCCCCTTTCTTATCCTCGCGGCCCGGCTTTTCGAGTAAAATTCTGCTCTGGAAATCAAAAAGACCGCCTCGAGGTAGTCCAAGTAACTCTTGACGGTGTCGAGCTTCATCGACAGCGTTTTGGAGATGCTGGAATATTCCACCAGACTTGCGGAGGCATCTGCCAGAATGACCGCCAGCTCCTCCAGAGCCATCGGATCACGGATGCCGAAGACCTGCACCACGTCCTTGTACAGCGTCAGGCTCAGGTAATCCCTCAGCCTTTGAGAGCACACCTTCAGAGAACTCACATTCAGAAGTCCGGGATATCCGTCCTTGAGAATATACTCCTGCAGTAGGGCTTTTAGAAGACTTTCGTGGGGGACCAGACTTGCTCGCGCCTTCCCCAGTAAACTGAAAAACATCTCAACGTCACCGCTCCTTATTGCTCTCGAGAACGCCTCCCTCATCTCAAGACCAATCCTGCTGATGGATTCTCCGACTTCTGGACTGTGGAATCTAACTATGTCAACGAACTTCAGAGGCATCATCAGGAAAGGTGACACTCGCCCGACCAGTGACTCCGATGCCCCCCTAAGAACCTCCGAGCTGGAAGAGTGGGACACAACGAATTTGATGGGATACTTCAGGTCGTACCATCCCTTCAGCAGTCTGCTCCAGCCCTCCATCCTGCAAACCTCGTCCAAGAAAACATAGATCGGTGCCCGCAACCCTTGAAGCGGCTCGCGGAGTACTTGGGTGGCATAGACATCGAGCACATCGTTGAGGGAAGTTTTTGGGCTTAAACGGGGATGATCAAAGGAGAAATACATCACCCTTTTCGGATCGATTCCCTTCTCACTTATCAGGAAGTCTATGAGCTGGTAAATGGTGGTGGTCTTTCCGACCTGTCTTGGGCCAATCACGGCGGTGATTTCTTTTTCATCCAGCTTCTTGCTCAGGACGAAGAAATCCCTCCTTTTAAACGGTCTGTCTAGTTCCTTAATCGGCTTTACGAACTCTTCCGGCACCCTACCTGTTATCCACCATGGATTTTGCTCGTAAAGTGCGTGCAGAACAGCCGGCTCGTTCACCATATCAATCATCCATTATATTGGCGATGTTATTTATAAATTTTACCATTACACTGGTGATTTCACACAAAAAATTTACCTTTGTATTGGTAATTTTATATAAAAATTTGCCAACACGATGGTGAAGTTGGAGATCGCGGATCGTACACTCCATCTAGCCATGCGCTTCCCGGACCAAACACCGCTTGCTCTTGGTGGTGATACGCCCTCTTCCACGCGCCTCTCAATCTCGGCGCCCGCGACCACCCCGGCATCCTTTTACCCTCCGCGGAGGTGAGGGTTTTGGATGGACGTCCTCCCGCTCGCGTTCGACTCCTTCGGAGTCAGGAGCATGTCGACCCTCCTCCGGTCGGGAAAGCTCCGCCTCCTCATAGACCCGGGCGTTGCCCTCGGACCGACGAGATATGGGATGGGCCCGACCGACGCCGAGTTCGAGGCCCTCGACTACTCCCGGCAGATGATCATGGAGGCCGCCGGGCAGGCCGACGCCGTCGCCGTGACCCACTACCACTACGACCACCATCCCTTCCCCGACGACCTGGAGATGTACCGGGCCTGCTTCGGGGCGAAGACGGTGCTGGCCAAGGACAGGAAAAGGAACATCAACCTCTCGGGAAGGAAGAGGGGGGCCCTCTTCGAGGAGAGGGCGGCCCCCCTGGAAAAAGACAGAGGAATGCTCCCAACCCCTCTGGTGGGAAGATTACCGTTTCCCACCAGAGTGGTAGGCTTCCAAGGGGTGCGGAATTTTCCGCACCCCTTTTTTGTTCCTTTTCCTTTTCCTCTTTTCCTCCTCTTTTCCTCTTTTCCTCTTTTCCTTTTCCCTCTTTTCCTTTTTCCTTTTC
>CAZZKZ010000167.1:0-3796 GCA_964654915.1 Hadarchaeota archaeon (SeqCode) | reverse complement strand
GGGACATTTGTGCACGCCTGCAGGGAGTTCCTCAGGATGCCGAGGATGGAGTTCTTCTTCCCGCGCAGCCCGCCGCCGGTTACTGTCTCCCGCCTCCGCAGGATTCTGGGGCTGCGGGGAACGAGGCTGATTTTCCTGCTGCTCCACCACGGCGGTCTGTCCGAGGAGGTAATCTACCCGCAGCTGAGGAAGACGGCCAGAGCCATCCAGAACACGCTGGTTCAGCGGGGCTTTTCCGTCATCCGGAGCGGCGTGGTGGCGGATGAGAGAGACGCCGGGATTCTCCTCGAGGGCTCCCCCAGGCGGCTTCCCGGGGTGGAGATCAGGCTGGGTCCAAGGCCGCCGATAGATCCGTCCAACTTCATAGAGACGTACGTTAATTCGGAGAGGAGAATCTCGGGTCCGATGGTGAACGACGCCGGCAACCTCGTCTTCGAGATAAGAAGAACCCACAGGGATCCGGCCGCCGCCGTGAAGAAGCATCTATCCAGCTGCACGGGCTTCGGGAAGAACGTGGCGGAACTCATCCAGAAGGGAAGGTTTGAGCTGCTCACGGACATGAAGGTGGCAAAGCTGCTCCGGAGACATAGCTTCAAAGTTTTCCTCTCTGATTACTTTGATGGCCGGCTTCCGTGGTACAGGTGAAACGCTTTTAAATTCAGGTGTCTCTACAACATAGGTGAAGCTGGAGTTCAGACGCGAGGTTGAAAGGGCGGCCTTCCGCAGCCCGCAGGAGGGCTTTCGGAGCACGGCTCAGGAGATCGAGGTTCGCACGGACCCGCTCACTGGAAGAAGATCCCGTCTGAATGTTCAAAGGGCGAAGAGACCCAAGCACGTCAAGTGCTCTTCGGAGTTCGACAGTCTCATCGAGGGTTCGCGGAAGGGGTGCTTTTTCTGCCCGGAGAACATAGAGACAATGACTCCAAAGTTCGACCCTCCGCTGCCGGAGCGCATATGGGTCGGGGAGGCCTGCGTTTTTCCCAACCTGTTCCCGTTCGCGAGCCATCATGCCGTTGCCGTGATTTCCAAGGACCATCACATAGACATCGGCTCATTCAGGCCGGAGATTCTGCGTGACTGCGTGAGAGCGTCCCTCGAGTACTTCAGACTGGTTCACGGTACAGACGGGGGGGCCAAGGTTTGGAACATCAGCTGGAACTACATGCCACCCGCCGCGGCAAGCCTGATCCACCCGCACTTCCAGCTGGTGGCCTCCAGCGATCCGACTTTCTTTCTGCGGCTGCTTCTGGAGAAGAGCAGGGAGTTCTCTGAAAGGACGGGGGAAAACTACTGGCGCTTGCTTGTTGAACAGGAGAGATCGGCCGGGGAGAGGTACATCGGCAGAACGGGGAGGATTCACTGGCTTGCGGCATTTGCGCCCATCGGCAACAAGGAGGTGGTGGCCGTTTTCGAGGGGCGCTCCTCCCTAGCGGAGGTTGACGACTCCGATGTCTCCGACTTCTGCAGGGGTCTCTCCCTCCTGCTCGGAGGATACTGCGGGATCGGGGTCAGAAGCTTCAACATGGGTACCTTCTCAGCCCCTGTCGGGGAGGCCTGGAATGACTGCTACTGGCTGAACATCCGCCTCGTCTCCCGTCCAGTACCGGCCACGTGCTATGCCGGCGACATCGGGTTCATGGAGCTCTTCCAGCTCGAGCCAGTCATCGACACGATGCCAGAGGATCTCGCCCTGAGTCTGAGGGAGGCTTTTAGATGATGAAGGTTATCGCGAATGATGGAAAAGTTTATAAAGGCAAATTCACGCTCTTTAAGGAGGTGTAGGGGAATGAACATTCTCTACTTCTCGTTCGAGTTTCCGCCCTATTTTGTCGGCGGTCTGGGAACCTACGCCTACGAGATGAGCAGGAGGTTCGCGAGGCTCGGTCACAGCGTCACGCTCTTCGCCATGAACCCAGGCGACGCCACGACGACAGACCTCGTCGAGGGCGTGGAGGTCCACCGGCCCCTGCTGGCAGATGCAACGGACCTTCTCCCCTGCATAGTCCCGGAGGACATAAAGTACTGGCCTCCAAAGTCGCAGCGCTACTTTGCCGATGTCCTGATGTATAACATACTGTCCGCCACGAAGGCCGTCAACCTCCTCGTGGGTAAGAACAACAGAAAGTTCGACCTGATAGTCTCGCACGACTGGCTCGGAAGCATGGCAGGAATCATCTGCAAGAGGATGCTCCAGCTGCCGTTTATCCTGCACCTCCATTCGATAGAGGAAGGACGCAGCGGGGACGGGTCCGCAACCATAAAGTCGCTAGAGAGGCAGGGCGGCAAGATCGCTGACAGGATAATCACGGTCAGCTACGCGATGAGGGATCAGCTTGTCTCCCTCGGCTACCAAGAGGCGAAGATAAGGGTGGTCTACAACGGCATCGACGAGCGGAAGTATGACCCGGAGAGGGTTCCGGAGGAGAAAGTCAGGGAGTTCAGAAACTCCCTCGGGATAGGCGATGACCCGCTGATCTTCTTTGTCGGCAGGCTTGCCTGGATAAAGGGAGCAGACGTGCTTGTCAGGGCCATGCCGCTGATTCTGCAGGAGGTGCCCAACGCGAAGTTGCTCATCCTCGGGAAGGGCGACCAGGAGGGAATGATAAAGGAGATGGTCGAGCACATGGGGATCCAGAAAAGCGTGATTCTGGAGTACAAGTACGTCAACGAGGAGGACAGAATTCTCAGGTACGCTGCCTGCGATGTCGCCGTGTTCCCGTCTAAGTACGAGCCATTCGGTCTGGTCTGCACGGAGGCCATGTCGATGGGCAAGCCTGTTGTCGTTGGTGCAAGAGGAGTCTCGGGCATGCGCGAGCAGGTGGTACCCTGGGGACCGGAAAGGTGTGGTGCGCACATAAACCCGGATGACCCGAGCGACATAGCGAAGTTTGTCGTGGAGATCCTGAAGGACGACGCGCTCAAGAGGCAGATGGGAAAGAACGCGAGGAGAAGGGTCCTCGAAAAGTTCACGATTCAGAAGATAGCCGAGGAAACGGCCAAGGTCTACGAGGAAACCATTCAGGAGTTCTCCAAGCGGTGAGAAACCGGTCAGCTCTTCGGGAAGATGCGATGCGCTGTCAGCTTCGGGTCTTTCTCCTGTGAAAAACCTCAACAATTGGAACGGTACGGCTTACGATTTTGTCGAAGTCGGGAAGGTTTTCGAAAGCAAACTCGATGGCCCGGTCCTCACTGGTCGCGGAAACCGCCATCTCCAGAATGTATCTGGCCTTTGCCCTAGCTTCTGCCACCGTTTTGGCTCTCACGCGGTCTGGCAGACAGATTATTCTAACGATGTATCTCCTTTTCCCCACGATTTTACGAGGAGTTCTCAGGCCTATATACTTTCTGAAGCCCCAATCTGTTGCAGCAGGACGCTGACCATTCCGAAGGGGTGCTCAAATTTAAGCCAGCAGACTCAATTCTTTTTGGATGCTGTCGTACAGGGGCATTGCCGCGAAGCTCCTCGAGTCCGCCGGAGCGGAGGTTGGAGACAGGCTAAGGGTTGAGCTGAGAAGGGGGCTCTTCGAGGGCCTTCTCATGCCGAGACCAGAGCTGGCCGACGACAAGCACCTCGTCCTCAAGCTGCCCAACGGCTACAACATCGGGATTCACGTGAAATCAGTCAGGAGTGTTCAGGTTCTCGAGAAGGGCAGGCCGCCCGAGATCTCGCCGCCATCCCCTCCTCCGCCGTCCCCCTCGCTGCCGAAGGGCTCGGTTCTCGGAACCGGAGGGACGACTGCCAGCAGGGTCGGCTCACGGAGGCGGGCGGCGGCCCCGCCGTGTGGCGACCGCGCTG